>JBDSZP010000089.1:0-27826 GCA_039925065.1 Luteolibacter sp. | reverse complement strand
GGTGGTATCACAACCGTGCGCACAGCGACTTCCAGTTGATGACCCGCGCGGCAAAATACCGCAAAGTCCTGCTCATCAATAGCATCGGCATGCGAATGCCCTCCCCTGGGAAAAGCTCGATGCCCTTCCGCCGGATCTGGCGCAAGCTCAAGAGCATGCTCCGCTGCGCGCAACAGCCGCTCCCGGATCGCCCGAATTACTCGGTGATGACTCCGATTCTTTTCCCGATGTACAGCAGCGAAAAGGCCCGCGCTCTCAATGCCAGATCGATCCGTTTTCAAGTCGAGCGCCAGGCCCGCAAGATGGGCATGGTCAAGCCGCACATCATCGTGACCGTGCCCACCGCTTGGGACGTGGCGAAGGGGATGAAACACAGCTCGCTGAGTTACAATCGCAGCGACAAGCATTCCGCGTTTTCCGAGGCGGATAACGGTATGATCGTGGATCTCGAGCAAAAGCTTTTCGCCAACGCGGATGCGGTGCTCTACAGCAGCCGCGCACTCCTCGCCAGTGAGAAACAGTTCACCGGAGACCGCGCGCATTTTCTCGATCACGGCGTCGATACCACCCATTTCGCCCCGCGTCCCCGGACGGAAAAACTGGCGCCCCTCGGCTGCAAGCGTCCGATCATCGGCTTCTTCGGCGGGCTTGATGACTACGTGGTGGACTTCGATCTGTTGGAGCGCGTCGCCAGGGAGCGACCACAGTACAGCCTTGTCCTGATCGGCGATGCCACGCTGCCGATGGACCGCCTCACCCGCTATCCGAACGTCCATCATCTGGGATTCAAGCCCTATCAGGAAATCCCGGATCTCGGGGCGGACTTCGATGTCTCGATCATGCCGTGGCTCGACAACGACTGGATCAAGAGCTGCAACCCGATCAAAATGAAGGAGTATCTTTCACTCGGTCAGGAAGTCGTCACCACCTATTTCCCCGAGATCGAATACTATCTCGACCACGTCCACGTCGCCAAAACCGGCGACGAATTCCTCGCCCGAATCGATGACGTCGTCTCTGGAAAAACCTCACCCGGTGACCGCAAGGAACTGCTGGGCAAGGCGACTTGGGACGACCGGACGATCGAGCTGCTCGCCGAACTCGATGACATCGCCGCCGAACATGCACGAAAGGAGGCCACATGTGCGGCATCCTAGGAATCCGCCGCTTCGACGGCCACCCCGCCGATGAAGCGCTGCTACGTAAAATGGCGGCCAAGCTCCACCACCGTGGACCGGACGGCGATGGGTTCAAGGTTTTTGGCGACGTCGGCTTCGGCCACACGCGGCTTTCCATCATCGATCTGGCAGGCTCACCGCAGCCGATGACTTCCGCGAGCGGGCCGTTTCACATCACGTTCAACGGCGAGATTTTCAACTATCAGTCACTGCGCGCCGATTTGGTCAGCGAGGGAGTTCCGCTAAAAACCCATGGCGACACCGAAGTTCTGTTGGAAACCATCCGCCGCGAAGGCATCCGAGGATTGGCCAAAGTGAACGGACAATTCGGGTTCGCCTACTTCGATGAGGAAAAAGGCACTCTGATCGTCGCGCGCGACCGGCTGGGCATTCTGCCGCTCTACTATTACACCGGTCCGGGATTCGTGGCATTCGCCAGTGAGATCAAGGCTCTGCTCCCCGCCATCGGGACGCCGGAAATCGATGACGTAGCAATTGAACAATATCTGACCTACCGCTCCGTCCCACCGCCGCGCACGATGTTCCGTGGAGTCAAAAAGCTGACACCCGGCACTGTTCTCCACATCGGCAAGGACGGCAGTCTGCGTGAGGAAACTTTCTGGGCACTCCCGGCCAAGCACAACGGCGAGATGCTAACCGGTGACGCGGCGATCCACGCGGTGGACGAGAAACTCCGCGAAGCAGTCGCCCTGCGGCTCGTCGCCGATGTTCCGGTCGGTGCCTATCTGAGCGGCGGGCTCGACAGCAGCCTCACCGTCGCGTTGATGAAAAAGCTGCGTGAGGGCGGCGAAGTGCAGACATTCGCAGCAGGATTCTCAGACCCGCGATTTGATGAGTTGCCATTCGCCCGCCAGGTCAGCGAGGCGGTCGGTACCGTGCACCATGAGGTCATGGTCACCTCGCAGGATTTCCTGGAACTCTGGCAGAAACTCAGTTGGCACCGTGACGGGCCGATGAGCGAACCTGCTGATATCGCCATTTACAAGATCGCCAGGCAGGCCAGGTCACAGGTCAAAGTCCTGCTATCCGGCGAAGGCAGCGATGAAATTTTCGGCGGCTACCCGAAATACGCTTACGAACCGAAGCTCGCGCCGCTCGCCAATCTGCCAGACGCGCTGCGGATTCCCGCATTCCGCACGTTTGAACGGATGCTGCCGGAATCGAAACACCGCATGCGCCAGGCGGCCCGCGCCATGGCATCCCGCTCTCCTGCCGAGCGGATGCAAACGTGGTTCGGACCTTTCACCTGGTATGAACGCCGCTCGCTCAAGGCTGGCTACGGAAGTCACAACCCGCCGGGTGATTGGGACCGCGCCGAGGGTGACCACCTGCGGCGCATGCTCTACGTGGACTGCCACACCTGGCTCGCGGACAATCTACTGGAGCGCGGCGACCGCATGTCGATGGGTGCCAGCATTGAGAATCGTCCGCCGTTCCTCGATCATGAGTTGGTCGAACTCTCCTTCCGCATCGATTCCGCGATGAAGATCAAGGGAACCAGTGGCAAGTGGCTGGTGAAGGAAATCGCCCGCAAGCATCTCCCGGCAAACATCGTGGATCGCAAAAAGGTCGGATTCAAAGTGCCGCTGGACGAATGGTTCCGGGGTGGACTGAAGGACTACGTGCACGATCTTTTGCTAGGACCTGATTCCTTCGTGAGCAGTTATTTCAACCGCAGCGTGATTGAACGAATGCTGACGGATCACACCCGTGGCCGCCGGAACGAGGAGCTCCGACTTTGGACGCTGATGGGTCTCGAAGTCTGGCACCGCGCGTTCTTCCGAGACAACGTCGGATAGATCTCTTGTTTGTAGTTCAACCCTTCAGGGTGTCTTCGATACGTGATGAAGACACCCTGAAGGGATTGAACTACGAACGGCTCAGGGAATAAATATGCCTTGAGACGAAAATGAACCGAGATGAACGCGGATGCACATCGATTTCAAGAGCCTTGTGAGTGACTCCATCATCTTTAATGATCTGCGTTCATCTGCGTTCATCTGCGTTCATCTGCGGTTCTATTTCTCTTTCCAGGATAACAGCCAGATCGTAGTTTTCGAATCATGGTGTGGGAAGGGAGTCGTGGACTTCGGTTGGTTCGGGAAAGAGGAAGAAACGGACTGAAGTCCTGACTACTTTCATACATCGAATCCGAAATGCCGCTTCGCATTTCCAAAACAGACGGAGCTAACCAGCTCGGACACCGCCTCGAAATCATCCGGCAGCTCGCCGCGATCCATCTCGCTGCCGAGGAGATTGCAGAAGATCCGGCGGAAATATTCGTGGCGCGGAAAGGATAGGAACGAACGGGAATCCGTGAGCATGCCGACGAAACGGGAGAGCAATCCTGTGGAGGACAAGGCATCCAATTGCAGCTCCATTCCGTTCTTCTGATCGAGGAACCACCATCCCGAACCGAACTGGATTTTTCCAGGCACGGTGCCGTCCTGGAAAACACCAGTCAGACAAGCAAACAGATAGTTGTCACGCGGGTTGAGATTATAGAGCACGATCTTCGGAAGCGAACCGGCGCTGGCCAGCGTGTCGAGATAGTGAACGAGGGCGGCACCTTGCTCGGTATCGCCGATGGTGTCGGAACCGGTGTCCGGGCCGAGGCGCGCGAACATCTGTGAATTGCAGTTTCTGAAGGCGCCGAGGTGGAGCTGTTTCGTCCAGCCCTTGGCCGCATCGAGCTGCCCGAAGAAGATCATTAGATAGAACGAGAATTTTTCCTTCTCCTCCGCGGTGGCCGCCTTGCCGCGGCGCACCTTGTTGAAAATCATGGCTGCTTCCTCGTCGGTGCAAGGCAACGCCGGGAGGCGGTCCAGCCCATGGTCGGACAAGCGCCCGCCAGCCGCGTGGAAATCGTCGTGGCGTTTCTGCAAAGCACCCAACAGATCAGACAAATGCACGATCGTGATGTCCGATGCGGCTTCCAATTTCGTCAACCACGGCAACAGCAGGTCAGGGCGATCCACGTTCATCGCCTTGTCCGGGCGGAAGGTCGGCAGGACCTTGGTCGTTAGACCGGATGCGGCGATCGCCTCGTGATCATCCAGAGGGTCCGCTGGATCGTCAGTGGTGCCGACAACTCGGACATCGAATTTTTTCAAGATGCCATGCACGCAGAAATCGGTTTCGGCGAGTTTGGCATTCGTGCGTTCCCAGATTTCATCGGCCGTTTTCGGGCTGAGCATGAGATCGATCCCGAAGTAGCGCTGGAGCTCGATGTGCGTCCAGTGGTGGATCGGATTCCGCAAGGTGAATGGCACGGTCTCGGCCCAGGCCTGGAATTTCTCGCGCGGCGTGGAATCTCCGGTGATCAATTCCTCGTCCACGCCATTGGCACGCATCAGGCGCCATTTGTAATGATCCCCGCCGAGCCAGATGTCGGAAATATTCGACCAACGGTGATTCGTCGCGATCTCACGGGGCGAGAGATGGCAGTGGTAATCGATGATCGGCTGGTCCTTGGCCACTTCATGGAAAAGGCGGACAGCGGTCGGGGAATGGAGCAGAAAGTTTTCGTCGAGGTAAGCCATGGCGTCCACATCACAACCCCAGAGACCCCGGGGGCCAAGAGATAAAATGGGGTAATTGTGAAAATCCGGGAAAGAGAAAAAGACCGAGAAACAGGCGAATCGAGCGAATCTTTGAAGACGAAACTCCAACAGTTGTTTGCCATTCCGAAGATTCGCCTGATTCGCGAGATTCGCGGTGCCTTTAATTTTGGAAGCTCATCTCAGAACCTGCGCGCCAATCATGTGGGTGGCCAGAGAATCGAACGCGATATCGGCAGTTCGATTTGGAGGAAAATGGCAGGCTGCCTCTGCGGGAAAAATGGACGAGACGTCCATTTTCCTTATTTTCTATTTCCAGCGGTAGTGGCCGGTTAGCGGAAAACTGGCGAGTGCATCTTCTTCCCGTGCGCCGCCGCCGATGTTGTGGATGACGAGCGGGCGGCCATCGGGCGTCTTGTGATCGCTGACAACCATGACGTGCGGCAGGGTTTTCGCGACGGTGCAGGTGACGATATCGCCGGGAAGGAAATCCGAGACATCGCCAGGTTTCGGCAGCGGTTGCTCGAAGCCCTTGCGTTTGAAAAAGGTGCGTAAATTCGGGACGCGGCGATGGTCGATGTTTTTATCAGGTTTCGCGAGTCCCCAATCTTTTGGATAAGCGGAGAAATTTCCGCGCATGTCCTCGTTCACCAGCTTCTGCAAATCCTGCGACAAGCCATCGCGCAAGGCACGGATGATGACATCTGTGCAAACTCCGCCAGTTCTTGGAACATCACCGTTAGGATAACTCAGTTGCACGTAATCCGGCACATAGGCGGTGGTGATGCCAATCTGTTTGCGTGCGGCTGCCACGATCTTTTCTCCCATATCAGCGTGCAGCGGAAGCAGGGTGAGGAACAGGAACGCGAGGGTTTTCATGACATTTCGCATGCGGACTATTTCTTGAGACGCCAGCCGCTTCCCGCAGCGGTCATGCGCTCCAGACCGGCCAACACTTCATGGAGACCATGGCGGATGTGTTCCCGCATCGCCTCGTCGGCCTCGACCGGCGTGCCGTTGGCGAGGATCTCTGTCAGGCGGATATGGAAATTCGAGGCGAGCGAGCGACGTTGCACGGCGGTGTCATAAAGCCAGTTGAAGATCAGCACCTGTTCCTTCTCGATGGCATCGCGCAGGGCGGGGCAGCGTGCGCATTCCGCGATGTAGAGATGCAGCTTCATGTGATCGCTATAGACGGAAAACATAAACTCACGGTCGTCGGCGCATTGCTCGCAAGCAGCGTAAAGGTCATCAACCCGAAGTCCCATTTCCTGGAGTTCCTTTTTTTCCCCGGCCGTTGCCCTTTCGGAAAAAAGCCGTGCGGCCTGTGTTTCCAGCGCCTCGCGCACCACGCTGCGGTCTTCGATATCCTGCCGGGTCGGAATCCGAACCCGAGTCCCCACGCGTGGTTTGCTCTCGATCAGCCCTTCACGTTCGAGCCGCTGCAAGGCCTCGCTCACAGGAGGCACGCTGATCCCCAACGCCGACGCCAGGTTCCGCCGTGCGAGCGCCATGCCAACCGGCAAATACCCCTTGAGGATCTGGTTGCGGATTTCCAGATAGGCCCGCTCCGCCAGGGAATCCGACCGTCCGTTCGGCCCGGCGGAGGTCGCTGCGGATGGCGATGCTTTCGTGCGTGCGAGCTTGGTGACTTTTTTGTTCACGGGACTATTGGATCGTGTAGCTTCGGAATGTCTATGGAATTCAATGGTTCGGGCGTTCTATCTGTCAAGGCGCGCCATTTTCCGAGTATTTGTCCAGAGGCAGCTTGACACAACGACCCCGTGATATATCAGTCGGAGAACCCAAAAACCCCATGGCGAAATTCCCCTTACTGGCTATCCTTGCGCTCGGCACATTTGCCCCGCTGAAACGGGCATCCGCAGACGCCGTTTCGCCCGCGACGGGACTAGTGCGGCATTCGTTGCTCTTCACCGGCGAGTGGGATTATCACCCGGACCTCGGACCGGCGTCTTCTTTCCAGTTGCTGGATGATCGAGTTGTGGCGGAAACCGGTGGATTGCAACAATGAGGCCCGCCGCAACTCCGTCATCCGCACCATGGAAAATCGCGTTCCTCGTCAGCGTGGCGATCGCTATCAGCTATCTGGACCGCCAGACCCTGCCATGGGCGATCAAGGCCATTCAAGCGGACATTCCGTTCAGCAACCAGATCAAGGCCGGCCTGGACTCGGCATTTCTCGTAACCTACGGGCTGATGTATGTCGGCGGAGGAATGCTGTTGGATCGAATGGGCACGCGACGTGGATTTCTAGCCATCATGATATTCTGGTCGCTGGCATGTGCCAGTCACGGTTTCGCGGGCGGCGTGCTGATGTTGGCCGCGAGCCGGTTGCTGCTCGGCGTCGGCGAAGGCGGAGGATTTCCCGCCGCCACACGAGCGGTGGCGGAATGGTTTCCCGGCAACAATCGCGCGACGGCGATGGGCATCATCAATGCGGGCACGGCGGTCGGTGCGGTCGCCGCGCCGCCCTTGATCGCCCTCGTGCTAACGCATGCAACGTGGCTGGGTCTCGCTCCATGGCGGTGGGTTTTCTTCCTCACTGGCGGATTGGGACTGCTGTGGACCATTTGGTGGTGGCGCACCTATCAGACGCCGGATCAATCCTCGGCAGCGGCTGTCACCGAACCGCGGATTCCGCTCGCGAGCTTGCTGAAACACCGTGAGACATGGGCCATCGTCGGCGCGAAATTTCTCAGCGACGGTGCGTGGTATTTCTACCTTTTCTGGCTCCCGAAATATTTGTTCGACGCCTTCCATCTCGACATCAAAACAGCGGGCAGTATCGGTTGGATTCCTTACGCGGCCTCCGGGGTGGGTTGCCTCGTCGGCGGCAGTTTCTCAAGCTGGCTGCTCGAACGTGGCATGTCCGTGAACGCTTCACGAAAGCTCGCGCTCGGTGCCAGCGCGGCGCTGATGCCGTGGGTGATGCTGGTGCCGCAGTTGCATTCCGTCGGCTGGGTGATTTTCATTTTCAGCCTCGCGTTTTTCGGACAACAATCATGGTCCACGCTGGTGATGATTTTACCCACCGACATGATTTCCAAGCGCGCCGTTGGCACTCTCGCCGGCCTCGTAGGATTCGGCGGCGCGATGGGCGGAGTCCTGCTAGGCCAGGTCGTCGGTTGGTTGCGCGACCACGGCTACAGCTACACGCCCGCGCTCGCCCTCTCCGGCTCGATGCACGTCGCAGCTTTCATCCTGATCTGCATCGTCATTCCGAAGATCCAACCGCTTTCCATTCACACCAAAACAAACCCATGAAAATTAAGGAAATTCGCACACGCGTCATCGAATGGCGTGGCAAAACCGTTCCCCTTCCGCCGCACTTTTGCACGAACCCAATGGACGCCGTTTCGCCCATGCTGACCAAGTCCACCATGGGCACGTTCACTTTCCATAGCTGGCTCATCGTGGAAATTTTCACCGACGATGGCTTGGTCGGAATCGGAAACGCAGCGCTCTCTCCGCAAATTACGAAGCAGGTCATCGATCTCTATCTGAAGCCCCTGCTCATCGGCGCGGACCCGTGGGACATCGAGTTTCTCTGGCAGCACATGTATCGCAAGACGATGGCGTTCGGCCGCAAGGGCATTGGCATGGTGGCGATCAGCGCGGTGGACATCGCGTTGTGGGACATCCTCGGAAAGTCAGCGAAACAACCGGTCTATCGATTGCTCGGCGGGCGGACGAAACCGAAGATCCCCGTTTATGCCAGCCGCCTCTATTCGACCCCGCTGGACGAGCTCGCTCGCGAATCGAAGCGCTACAAGGACGAGGGCTATCAGGCGATGAAGATGCGCTTCGGCTGGGGCCCAACCGACGGCGCGGCTGGCATGCAGAAGAATCTCGACCTCGTCCGCACCGTCCGGGAAACAGTGGGCGACGACGTGGATATCATGGCCGACGCCTACATGGGCTGGAATCTCGACTATGCGAAACGGATGATTCCCCTGCTCGAAAAGTATAACTTGCGCTGGCTCGAAGAAGCCGTGATCCCGGATGACATCCACGGTTATGCGGAATTGAAAAAGCATGGCCGCGTCCCCATCGCCGGCGGTGAGCATGAGCACACTCTCTACGGTTTCCGAGAATTGATAGAGGCTCGTGCGGTCGATTACATCCAGTTCGACACGAACCGCGTCGGCGGCATCACCCAGGCGCGCAAGATCTCGGCACTGGCCGAAGCGCATTCGATTCCGGTCATCCCGCACGCCGGGCAGATGCACAACTATCACATCGTCATGGCCAGCCTGAACTCACCGATGGCGGAGTTTTTCCCGAAGGTGGATGTGGAGGTCGGCAACGAGCTGTTCTGGTATTGCTTCGACGGCGAGCCGATCCCGAAAGACGGCTACATCGATCTCGACGAAAACACACCCGGCCTCGGACTCACCGTGAACGAAGAAAGCCTTAAAAACTTCGAAGTGATCGAATGAAACGCCTCGTCCAAATTCAAAATGGCTCGACGCGCCGCGTGGCATGGGTCGAGGAACCTCACCTTCGATTGCTCGCTGCCACTTCGTCGATTTACGAACTCGCGCAGCAGGCCATCGAATCAGGAAAATCACTTTCCGCACTGATCGAAGACCTCGCTACGGACGAACGGATGGATTACGATTCGGTCTATTCCGGAGAATCGCCGTGGCGTCTTCTTGCTCCAATCGACCACCCAGCAGATCCAGCGCGGTGCTTGGTTTCCGGCACCGGACTCACGCATCTCGGCAGTGCGAAGAACCGTCAGTCGATGCACACCGAAGTCGGAGAGCAACTCACCGACAGCATGAGAATGTTCCGCTGGGGTGTCGAAGGCGGCAAACCTGCGGAGGGAGAAATCGGCATTCCGCCCGAGTGGTTTTACAAGGGGAACGCCACGATTTTGCGCGCCCATGGCGAGCCGTTGGATGTCCCGCCTTACGCCGATGATGGCGGCGAGGAAGCGGAAATCGCCGGAGTCTATCTGGTCGACGCGAACGGACAACCCCATCGCATCGGCATGGCCATTGGCAATGAATTTTCCGACCACAAGTTCGAGAAGAAAAACTATCTGAATCTCGCAGGATCCAAAATCCGCACCTGCTCGCTGGGCCCCGAACTCGTGATCGATCCGGATTTCAGCTCCGTGCCGGGTAAGGTGAGACTTCTCTGCCAGGGCAGCGAATTGTGGGCGAAGGAGATCATCACCGGTGAGGACGAAATGTGCCACAGCCTGCGAAATATCGAGCAGCACCATTTCAAATTTGAAACCCATCGGCGGCCTGGTGACTTGCACGTCCATTATTACGGCGCATGTGCCCTGAGTTTCGGAGATGGAATTTCCCTCGCCGACAAGGACGTCATGGAAATTTCATTCCCCGGCTTCGGCCGTCCGCTGCGCAATCCGCTGCATGTCGTTTCAGAACCATTACCATTGATCCACGTCCAACCCCTCTAATCATTTCATGAGCAAACCCCACATCGCATTTCTCGGGCTCGGCCTGATGGGCTCCGGCATGGCCCGACAACTTCTCGCCCACGGATTCCCACTAACCGTTTTCAATCGCAGCGCGGAAAAAGCCGCGCCGCTAACCGCCGATGGCGCGCGGATCGCGGCTTCCCCACACGAGGCTGCTGCCGAAGCGGATGTCATTATCAGCATGCTGGCGGACGACAACGCATCGCGCAGCCTGTGGTTAGGCGAAAACGGCGCACTCGCCGCAGCCGCGCCAGGCACGGTGTGCATCGAATGCAGCACGGTCACGGTGGCATGGATCAAGGAACTTGCCGCCGCAGCGAACGCGCATGGTTGTGAATTTCTCGACGCCCCGGTGACAGGCAGCAAGACGCAGGCAGCGTCGGGCGAATTGAATTTCCTCGTGGGAGGCGAATCTACGGTGCTTGAAAGAACGCGGCCCGTGCTGGAGGCAATGAGCAAATCGATCGTCCCGCTCGGCCCTGTCGGCAGCGGCGCGTTGCTCAAGCTGGTTAACAATTTCGTCTGCGGCGTGCAGGTCGCGGCGCTGGCAGAAGCTGTGGCAATGATCGAACGAAGCGGGCTGGACCGCACCAAGGCGTTGGAAGTCCTGACTAACGGCGCTCCCGGCAGCCCCCTTTTCAAAGCCGTCTCGGCGCGAATGACTGCCCCGGACTACAACCCACATTTCCTCCTGCGCCTGATGGCAAAGGACCTCACCTACGCGATTCACGAAGGCAGCGAGGTCTCGGTGGAATTGAAAACCGCTGCCGCCGCTTTGGAATCCTTCAAGCAAGGAATCGCCACCGGCTATGGGGAAATGGATATCGCCGCCGTGGTCGAGCCGATGCGCGAACACTAACATTATCGAGCATCCGCTCCGAAACGCTGAATATGAAAATCCAGTTCCACGTCATGATCGCCCTCGGTGCGTTCGCCATCGCGACCACCGGTCGCGCTCAGGAAACTCCCGGCCGCATCGTCGGCTCAGGAGGTGTGACGGTGGAAGCGCGCTTCACGGAGATCAGCGAACAAACCCTCCGCATTTCGCTTCTGCCGATCCATGCGGACGGCTCGGTGGATGAGATTCCGGCGACTGATTTCCTCCAACCACTGACGCCGGTCGCACCGGTGCAAACTTTACGCACGCCTGGGAAACCCGTCGCCATCGGGGCGTGGACGATCAGCGTGTCAATCGAACCACTGACCTTCCATGTCGAAAAAGCCGGGAGGCTCGTACAGGAGATCGGGTTTGACGCGCAAGGGGCGATGACATTTTCCATCGGTGACAGCCCGGTGCTCGGGCTCGGTGAAGGTGCCCAACAGTTCGACCGGCGGGGCGGAAATTTCCCGGAGGAAAACGGCCAGCAAACTGGAAACATGCGGCTGACAGGTGCACGGGTCGCCGCGCCATTCCTGATCGGCACGAAAGGCTGGGCTCTGTTCTGCAACACTCCGCGCGGGGCGTTTGACCTGCACGGCGAGAGAGGAATCGTGCGGCCGGAAAATGGTGCGCCGTCCGGGATAGCTGATATTTTCGTCATGGACGCTCGCCAGCCGGAAGTCGCGATGCGGGAGTTCGTGCATCTGCTAGGGCACCCTGCGCTGCCGCCGCGCTGGGCGCTGGGCTACATGCAATCCCACCGCACGCTGGCGAGCACCGAGGAGATGTTGAATATCGCCGATACGTTCCGCGCGAAAAAACTGCCGTGCGACGCGCTGATCTATCTGGGGACCGGATTTTGCCCACAAGGATGGAACCAGGGCCACGATTCGATCGAGTTCAACCCCAAGCTTTTCACCCGGCCGCCTTCCGCAGTGCTTGGCGAATTGCATGAGAAAAACTTCAAGGTCGTCCTGCATGTCGTGCCGCCCATGGATCCCGCGCACGAGATGCTCTCGGCCTTCGCTGGCGATACCGTAAACCCAGGTAAAATCAGGCAATACTGGAAACGCCACCTAACCGCATTCACCGCCGGAGCCGATGGTTGGTGGCCGGACGAAGGTGACGGGCTCAACCTTGCGCAACGGATGGCACGGCATCGGATGTATTACGACGGCCCACTATCCGCCCGCCCCAATGAGCGGCCATGGAGTCTGCATCGCAATGGATTTCCCGGGATCGGCCGGTATGGTGGCTGGGTTTGGTCCGGCGACGTGGCAGGAAAATGGGCAACTCTGGCCGCCCAAGTGCCCGTCGGCATCAACACCTCGCTCAGCCTGACTCCTTACTGGGGCACGGATACCGGCGGGTTTATCAACTCGGAAGAATCCACCGGCGAATTGTTTGTCCGGTGGTTCCAGTTTTCGACATTCAACCCTTCCTTTCGATCCCACGGACGCGCCTGGCACACCCGCCTGCCATGGGGCTGGAACACGGGTGATCCCGGTGTCATGGAAGGTGAAAAATTTCCACTGCCGGAAACTCTGCACAACCCGGATGTCGAGCCGATCTGCCGGGACTATCTGAACCTCCGCTACCGTCTGCTGAGTTATAACTACACTCTCGCAAGGGAAGCCTACGACACCGGCATGCCGCTCATCCGCGCGCTTTGGCTGCACTATCCGGATGACGCGGCGGCGGCGAAACGCGGCGATGAATTCCTGTGGGGCCGCAATCTACTGGTGGCTCCCGTCGTCACCGCCGGCGCCACCGAACGACGCGTGTATCTTCCCGCCGGTGATTGGTATGACTGGTGGACTGCCGAAAAACTAACCGGCGGCCGTGAGATCACCCGGCCCGTCGATTTGAAAACCATGCCGCTATACGTCCGGGCAGGCACCATCATGCCACTTGATCCCGTGCGGCAATTTACCAGTGAACCCGTTTCCGCACCGACCACCTTGCAAGTCTATCGCGGTGCCGATGGTGACTACACCCTCTATGACGACGACGGTCACTCGCTCGCCTATCAGGATGACATGGCCACTTGGATACGCTGCCGTTGGCACGACGCCGACAGCCGTCTTGAAATCTCACTCGATGCACGCACCCGGCAAGCCGCGCCTGTCCGGACTTTCGAGGTGCTCCTCCTTCCCGACGGCATCCGCAAGACCGCCACATTCACCGGTCAAAAAATCATTCTTCCGTTCACCTCCGTAAAATAATCATGAATAAACTCACTCTCGCATTGTGTGGCATTTCGTTTGTTAGCAATGCCCTCGCGGCCGATACCGATGCCCCGCCGCTCTATTTGGAAGTCAGCCAGCCCGTCGAAAAGCGGGTCGCGGATTTGGTTTCGCGCCTCACGGTGGAAGAGAAAGCCCGGCTGCTCAATCACAGGGGGCCGACCGTCGAGCGTTTCAACATCCGTTCCGATCAATGGAACCAATGCTTGAACGGAGTGAAATGGAACCGGCCCACGACCCTGTTCCCCACCTGCATCGCGATGGCGGCTACTTGGAATACGGCGCTGGTGCAGGACGAAATCGCAACGGTTCTATCCGACGAGGCGCGCGCGATTTACAACGGTTGGCACCTCGATCCCAAAGCCGCCGGCGAACACAAGGGCCTCATCTACCGTGCGCCGGTCATCAACATCGAGCGCAACCCTTTCTGGGGCCGCAATCACGAGGCATGGGGCGAGGATCCATTCCTCACCGGACGGATGGCAGTGGCCTACGTGAAGGGATTGCAAGGCGATGATCCACACTATCTAAAATTGGCGGCCACCCTGAAACACTATGCCGTCAACAACGTGGAGACCGATCGCACGAAGCTGAACTCAGTCGTCTCCGAGCGCATGCTCCGCGAGTATTGGCTGCCCCACTGGCGCGACGCGGTGGTCGAAGGCAAGGCGTGCTCGCTGATGGCCAGCTACAACGCGATCAATGGCACACCTAACAACATCAACCATTGGCTGCTCACCGATCTCCTCAAGAACGAGTGGAAGCACGATGGCTTCGTCGTTTCCGACCTCGGCGGCGTGAGGACCATGGTCGAAGGCCACGAGAATAAGAAGATGACCTATGTCGATGCCGTCGCGCAGTCGCTCATGGCTGGCTGTGATTTCTCCGACAAGGAGTTCGAGGAAAACATCCCGGCCGCGGTGCGTGAAGGGAAACTCACCGAAGAACGACTGAACGACGCCCTCACCCGAGTGCTGCGCGTGCGGATGCGCCTAGGGGAATTCGATCCCTTCGATGCCGTTCCTTATAGCAGGATTTCACCCGACGTCGTCGGCAACGCCGCACACCGCGCCGTCGCGCTCAAGGCCTCGCAACAATCCATCGTGCTCTTGCAAAATCGCGGCGAATTTCTCCCGCTGGACAAAACCAAACTCAAGCGCATCGCCGTGCTCGGTCCTCTGGCCAACTTGGTGGTGACGAACAACTATAACGGAAAGACCGGCAAGGTCGTCACCGCACTTCAAGGCATCAAGGACCGCGCCGCTCCGGGCACAGAAATCTTGTTCAGTCCCGGCGGCAGGGTCGGAGGCGAACCAAATGATTGGGTGAAGGAACCGATCGAGCCGAAAATCGATGTAGCCGCCGAGCAACAGAAAGCCGTCGAACTCGCACGCACCGCCGATGTGGCGATCGTGTGTGTCGGCACCACTGCCTTGATCGAGCAAGAGGCCCGCGACCGCAAAACACTCGGCCTAACTGGAAATCAGAAAGAGTTGGTTGAAGCCGTGCTCGCCGTGAATCCGCACACCATCGTCGTCCTGATGAGCGCCGGCCCGCTGACGGTTCCATCGTTGAAGGAAAAAATCCCCGCCATGCTCCAGGCATGGTGGCCCGGCGACGAAGGCGGCCATGCCATCGCCGATGTGCTTTTCGGCGACGTGAATCCCGCCGGCCGTCTGCCGCACACCGTTTACGCTTCGGAAAAACAAGTGCCACCGGCGGACGAATATGACATCACCAAGGGATTCACCTACATGTATATCAATGGCGCGCCGCTCTATCCGTTCGGTCATGGCCTGAGCTATACCGAGTTCAAATATTCCAATCTCCAACTCAGTGAGAAACAGATCCCGGCAAACGGCACGGTGACCATCAGTGTCGACGTTCAAAACACCGGCAAACTCGCGGGCGACGAAGTGCCGCAACTTTACGTGCACGAGGTGAGCCCAAGCGTCAAACGGCCAGCCGAGGAATTGCGCGGATTCACCCGCATCAGCCTGAAGCCCGGCGAACAACGCTCTGTCACGTTCACGCTGCCGGCCGAAAAACTCGCATTCTGGGATACAACGAAACACGCGTTCTTCGTAAAGCCGGGCACGTTCGACATCATGGTCGGAGCATCGTCCGCAGACATCCGGCAAAAGGCCCAGCTCCAAGTCGCAGAATGATCTCTACTTTCCCCAAGGAGCGCGTTCATTTTGAGCGCTGAGTGCCATGAACATCCTGTCCATCGCATCCGACAGAATGTCGGTCGCGCAGGAACGCCGGGGCGCAGAGGTTTTCAGAAGAAGGAGCGACGCTTTCGAACGCAGAAGGGGCAAAAACGGAAGTGCGCCTGCCCCAAATCACAAAGCCCGCGAAGTTCCACATCATCCTCCAAGTGGAAGACGAAGGCACGCCGCACTTGTTCGCCTACCGCCGCGCCATCCTCGAAGTCTCCCCCTGATTTGATCCGAATCGAGTCTTGAGCCCCGGCCAAAGCTCTAAAAGCTTTCGGGCAGCCGCGCAGATCACCTCGACTTCCCGCGCGGCGATCCTCCGCTCCGGACCGGCGGATCGCCGTAACCGGCATTCAAGTCGTGGGCCTTCTTACGACTCGCCGATTCAGATTGCACCCATATCTGTTATTTCAAAAGGCGTCCGGGAGACGCCCCGCGAGGGAAGAAGAATACACCAGCTTTGGCCCACCTCCGCATAAATTATTACGGAAAGCATTATAATACCTCCGAATTTGAATAAACCGCCTTCTTGATTATCAGAACCGTTTCCGGTGGAGTCCCTATCAGATGCTTGCCGCAAGTTCGAAGAAGAAACCGATCCCATTCTTGGAAGCGGGCAAGCATCCGCGTTGTCTTGAACAGCCCACATCCACCCTTACTTATTTATGAAATTCCAGAATTCCCGTCTCGCGACGTTGCTCGCGCTGGTTCCGCTTGTATCGTCCATCCACGCGGCCACACCGGAAGAACTCCATGCCCCGGATGCCGCTTCGGCGAAATCCTCGGCATTTCCCACGCCGCTGAGTCCGGATCTACCGTATGATGTCGCTATCCCGCAGTTGCGCTCACTCAGCGAGACTCCGGAGAAAGCCACGCCGCCTTATACGATTCCCGGCGACAATGTCCCTTCCGCCCAGCGGCTGTTCGATATCTTCGCATGGCAATCTTTCATCGCGCTGAACTGGCCGGCATCGCCGGACGGAGCGCCGGACAAGGGCAAAACTCTGGCCGACGCCACGTCACCCCGCGTTTGGGAACGCTACGTGGAGGTCAGCGAGGTGTTCCGTGAGAACGGAGCCGCTCCCCGCACTTGGAAGGATGCCGTGGAGGCCAGTTGGAAGGACCGGGCATTCTGGATGAGCGGTATGGGGCTCGGCCAGCCGCCCGATGAGCCCAACAAGCCCGGCGGAATCCGCCAACCTTACCTCGATGAGAGCCTTCAGGCGTTCAAGGGTCCGATGATCGACCAAGAGGGCAAATGGGTCCGCTATCAGGTAGCATTGAACCAGATCGAGTTCGATTACCTCGTGCAAAACAAGCTCTACAATCAGGAAGGCCAGGCCGCTTTCACCTCCCACAACAAAATCGAATTCCCGGCCAACCAAGGCACTAACCGCCACGGCGCGATCGAAATCAAAATGGCGTGGAAACAGTTGAGCGACCGCGATGACAAAGCGCGCTTTTTCATCCGCCATGCTCGCGTAAAACCGGAAACCGGCAAACAATTCGAAGCCGACTTCGCCCTCGTCGGCATGCACATCGCCGTGCGCACCGAGTCCTCACCCACCTGGGTCTGGGCGACCTTCGAGCATGTGGACAATACCGCGGTCAACGATCTGGAACGCGACAGCAAAGGCCGTCCGCTACGCCCGACTTTCTTCAATCCGGATAATCCCGCGAAACCGGTGAACGTCCTCGCGGCCAAGAACGCGGGAAAAATCCAAGCTTACAATCCCGCCACCGGGAAAGATGATGGCAAGGATCTCTACACCACTTGGGATGAATCCCTAACCACCGATCCCACACAGACGCTGATGGTGCTCCAGATTCCCAAAGCCACGAACTCTCTCAACGATCAGGTGCGCGGCATCCTCAAGGGCATGGGCTCGGTATTCCAATACTACGAACTCATTGGCACGCAGTGGCCCGTGGCTCCGGACAGCCCGGCCTTCCCTAACGGCGTAGCCACCCAGCCGGATGGCCGCCTGTTGCCTGCTTCCACGGAAAGCATCCTCTTCAAGGTCCCCGGCCAGGTCGTCCCTGTCCATTTGGTCAACACCACCATGGAAACATTCTTCCAGGCGGGAAATCAACCGGCCGGTCCGCTCGCCGAGGATGACCGCCTGCCTCCGGGCCTCTTGGCCGACCCCTCAACCGTCTTCGCCACGGAAAGCTGCGCGGGCTGCCACTTCTCCGCAGGAGCTTGCATCGCTTTCAAGCGTGACAACAACGGCAAGTTCCTCGTCGAAACACGCGATGGGAAAAACTATCGAATCCCGATTTTCGGGCAGAACGCCAACCGTGGGGTGAACGGCAACTCCGACTATAGTTGGCTGCTCCAGCTTCGTTCGCAATCGGCCCCATACGAGGGCGCGGATGTCACCCAGCTTGAAACCTATCTCATTCCGCAGGCCCAGAAAGTCTGCCCCGTGAAAAACTGACGATTAGATTCCTTTCCCATCACTATCACATTTCCGTTATGAATTTCCCTTTCATCCCCGTCAACGGGTTCACACCAAACAACCCGGGCTGGAGCAGCGTCGGCAACATCGATAACTGGACTGCCGATGCCAGCGGCCAGAACTTCACGTTCGTCTTCGGCTCGCGCTCGCTCGTCATCCAGATCCTCGGGCCCACCGCATTCCGGTTGCGTTTCAATCCCGCGTCCGGTGCCACTTATGGCTACGAGGTCTCCACCGCCGTCGTCACCCGCGATCTTGGATTGGCAGGCCTAACGGTCAACCACAGCCAGCCGTCGCCCAGTCTGCTCATGATCGAAACCGGCGGGATGACCGTGAAGATCGGGCTTGCCCCCTTTACGGTGCAAGTCCTGCGGAACGGCCAGCTCATCCATCAGGATGCTCCCGGCCAAGGCGTGCTTTACATTCCCGGACAGGAAGTGATCGCCGTGATGAAAACCGCGCCCCCCGGGGCGGGCTACTACGGCCTTGGTGAAAAAGCAGGCAGCCAGTTCGCGAAAAACGGTTTCACGTTCACGTTCTTCAATTTCGACAATTTCACTTACAATGGCCCCTCGCTCGGTGAACCCGGCCCGCTCAACCCGACCGAACCGCTGTATTGCTCGATCCCGGTGCTGATCGAAAACAATCCGTTTCCATCCGGCAGCTTCGGCGGAGCGCCCTACGCAACCGGATTGTTCCTCGACAACCCGGCGCAGACCTACGCCAACGTCTCGGCTAACGATTACTCGGACATGTCGGGGAAATACTATCTTGGTTCGCTCTACAACGAACTCGACTATTACTTCTTCACCGGCAACGCCGTGCCGGACGTGCTGGCGCAATACACGACGCTCACCGGCCGCGGCCCGATGCCGCCGCGCTACGCGTTCGGACTTCACCAGGGAGCCTACGGTTACTACGACCGTTACAAGCTGGCGCAGGCTGCCAACGCTTACCGCGCCGCCCGCATTCCTTGCGACGGCTTGCACATCGACGTCGATTTCCAAGATAACTATCGAACGTTCACCCACAGCGAAATGAAGTTCCCGGATGCAAAGGAACTCTTCGATGATCTCCATGGCATCGGCTTCAAATTGAGCACGAACATCACGCCGATCATTACCAGCAATGAGCTGAATCAGGAAGGTGTCCGCGCGCCCTATTCCCAGCGCGACGCCTTGGTCGGCGCGAACGCTCTCATTTATAACACCCGTTTCAACGGCGGCGAATCTCCTAACCTCTACGACGGCGGTGTGAACTACGGCAACAACCGAGGTAACAATCCCTATCCGTCACCACCCTTGCAATTCAACCGCAACGGGCTGATGCCGTTGTCCGCACCGGGGAACTATCCGGACTTCGGCCTCGCCTCCGTCCGCCAGGCATGGGGCGAGCAATACGAACACCTGCTCCAGGACGTCGGTCTCGATATGATCTGGCAGGACATGACCTGCCCGGCCATCGATCCCAACCTTCCGCCCGGCAACGAGGACTACAAAACCTTTCCCCAGGACCTGATGATGGCCCGGGAAGCCACGCTCACCAACGGCACCGTCCAGGTCGATTACCTGCCGAATGCCAAGCTCCACAATTCCTACGTCAACAACCTGCTCGACGCGACGTGGAACGGCATCAACACCCTGCAACCCACCCGCCGCAACTTCATCATCGCCCGCGGCGGTTACGCCGGCATGCAGCGTTACGCCGGACTCTGGACGGGCGACTCCTCCTCAAACTGGGATTTCCTCGCGATCAACCTGCCGGAAGTTCTCAATCTGGGACTCTCCGGCGTGCCGATCAGCGGCTGTGACATCGGCGGTTTCGCCACCAGCGCCTCGTCCTCCGTGGTCGGCGGTTCGATCGTCGGCGGCGTCACCAACTACGAATTGCTCACCCGGTGGATGCATCTCGGAGCCTTCCTTCCGTGGTTCCGCAACCATTACGACGGTTATAACAAACAGTTTCAGGAACCCTTCGCCTATGCCGAACCGGTCCCGACGAACTGCCGCAAATATGTCGAACTCCGCTACCGTATGATGCAGGTGCAATACGATGCCATGTATCGCTGGACGCAAACCGGCCTGCCAGTCGCCCGTCCTCTGTTCCTGAACGATCCTCAGGATCCCGGCGTGTATGGTCACCTCAACGACCAGTTCTACGTCGGCGACGATTTCCTCGTAGCACCAATCCTAACTCAGCACGAAACAGCCAGTCCTCCGACCTCACCCGTGCGTGGAATCTATCTGCCATCCGGCAGCGATTGGTATGCCTTCATGGACAACACCGCGCCGCTCGCCGCCGCAGTGACCGGTGGCACCTACATTAGCAACTATTACGCGGACCTGACCTTGGTGCCGATTTACATCCGGGCCGGGGCGATTCTGCCCTTCTCCAACCTCGAACAATGGGTCGGCCAACTCGATGAAAATCCACTGACCATCAACTGTTACCCAGGACCCGACCGTTGGACGGACCCGCAGTCCTATCAGCTTTATCAGGATGACGGCATCACCACCGACGCCCGCAACGGCGGTTTCCGGCTCTCCCGGATTTACCAGCAAACCGTCAATTCCAATGGCTCGGTCCAGCGCCAGCTCCGCATCGCCCGCGTGACCGGCACCTACACTCCGCCGACAAATTACCTCTACGTCGCCATCCTCGGCAGCATCACCAGCGCCAATCAGGTGACCCGTGACGGTTCCGTGCTTCCCAACGTCGGGGATCCCCATTCGCTTGAAGCCGCCATGGCCGATGCCTGGTACTGGAACGCTTCCCTCAACATCGTTTTTGTGAAAATATTCGACAACCGCGCCGATACCACCGTCATCGCCTCTTACTGAAATTCCAGTTATGAAACTACGCCAAAACCAGGGCAGTCGGCCCCAGATCACGTTCACATCGGATTTCCACGAATTGGTCCAAGGTGACCTCGTGCCAGGACCTTTCGTTCTCCGCTACGATCCCTTGCGGATCATTCCGCCCGAAGAGGTGGATGGCCATAAACACGAAATCCATGCCCATGTCCGTTTCCATCCCTCGGGGCAGACTTGGGAAGGAATTCTGGTCGTCCCTGCCAACGCACCCATCATCGACCTCGCCGATCCAGCAGGACAAGGCTACATGCTCGAAACCACCTTCACTCTTCCCGAAGGCGTTGATGAACTCGAAACATGGTTTTCCTGCACCCACGACGACGGCTTCACCCACTGGGACAGCAACGACAGTAAAAACCACTGGCTGCGCTTCACCCTCAATGACATCAGGTCCGTCCAAGCCACCGTCCGGAAACCGGACAAGAAGAACCCGGCCCAATCCAGTCTGGACTTCGACATCGTGAGCATCCCGCAGGCGCATTCAGTCGTCGCCCGCTGGTATCTTCCGTCATTCCAAGATCAGCCCCGGGTCGAAACCGCACTCATCGCTACCGATACGAAAAAGGAAGGGAAACACTGGACTGCCCCTCCCGAAGGCATCCCGGTCCCCACCTCCGCGACCGTCGTCTTCGACATCGTTTACTTCATCGGAGATCGGAAGTTCACCGACGACAATCAAGGCCGTTGGTATCTGGCTGACTGAACGCCGCTCCCGTGCCGCCGGTTGCCAACAGGGCACCGGTGGCGCATCTCTGAAGTCTCGCTCCCGAATAGCAGATACTCGAGGACTTGTGCTTCGGTTTGGATAGGCATTTCGTGAGGTTTGCCACGCGGCGGAGATCGTCCCTGCCATTGCAACATGGGACCGCAGGTCCATCCAAATGGCAGGGACCGTTTTCCCCGATCAATCCCCATCCGCAGATCCACCAATCCCCAAACAAGCCACCTTTCACCCCCGCCAAACCATTCCCCCAAACGGTCCGGTTGCGCGTCGATCCGCCCCACACCGTCAGAACCACCAAACAACGTCTTCTTCTTCGCTCGGAATCAAATGGACGTTAGACGCACCCACTACGTTCCGGACGGCGCGGAGAGACCGTCCCTGCCATTTCAACATGCGACCGCAGGTTCATCCAAATGGCAGGGACCGTTTCCCCGATCAATCCCCATCCGCAGATCCACCAATCCCCACACAAACCACCTTTCACCCCCGCCAAACCATTCACCCAAACGGTCCGGTTGCGCGTCGATCGGCCCCACACCGTCAGAACCACCCAACAACGTCTTCTTCGCTCGAAATCAAATGAACGTTAGACACGCCCACCAACGTTCCGGACGGCTCGGAGAGACCGTCCCTGCCAACCGGATACTGCAAAACCAGCAAACTCACATCTTCCCGCCTTGGCGATTGAGGAAGGTTCTGGCGGCGGAGCGGATCTTTTCACTTTCTTCGTCCGTGTAGGATTTCTTGCCATCGAACGCCCAGACGGTGCCAGGCCAGGCGGGGTCGTCCGACGAGCGGCCGATGATGTGGATATGCATTTGCCGGACCTGATTGCCGATGCAGCCGATGTTGAGTTTCTCCGGTTGGAAATAGCTGGAAACAAATTCGCATACCCGCCGTTGCGCCGCCATTACTTCGTCGTATCGCGCGGGTTCCAGTTGATGCAAATCCTCGATGCCATCGACCTCGGGCACGAGGAGGAACCACGGAAAAAGCGCGTTGTTTTTCAAAAGCAGCACGCAGCCGCCGAGTCGTCCGATTTCAAATCCGCCTGACGCGAGTCTTGGATGAAGTTCAAATGCCATGCGGAAAGAAGACACGTCATTTCCCGTATGTCACTCTTTCCTGACAGCCGCCAAAAGGGCCGGCTCCACTCATGCGACTCTCATGTTCCCTTGCCTTAAATGCGGAGGGTTTCCCGTTGCCCAACCCAATTTCACCCAACCCATCATGAAAAAACTGCCCGAGATCCTGCTTGCCTTCTGGATCATGAAAATCTGCGCAACGACGCTGGGTGAAACCGCGGGCGATTTGTTATCCATGACGATGCACGTGGGTTACGCGGTAAGCACCATGATCCTGATGGGAATCTTCCTCGTGACGGTGGTGGCCCAACTGATGTCGAAGCGTTATCATCCGTTCCTGTATTGGGCGGTGATCCTTTCCACCAGCACGGCGGGCACGACGATGTCTGACTACATGGACCGCAGCCTGGAGCTGGGCTATGCGAAGGGCAGTGCGATTCTGTTGGGAATTTTAATAGCGATCTTCGCCTACTGGCGCTCGACGGGCAGCTCGCTGTCGGTGGAAAAAGTCCACACGCCGAAAGTGGAAATCCTTTATTGGACGGCGATTTTGTTTTCCAACACACTCGGCACGGCGCTGGGAGATTTTCTGGCAGAGGACTCGGGATTCGGGTTTGCCGGAGGTGCCATGCTGATCGGCAGCTTGCTCGCGGTGGTGGTGGCCTTGACGTTTTTCACCAAAATTTCGAGAGTGCTGCTATTCTGGATCGCCTTCGTGCTGACCCGGCCGTTCGGCGCGACGCTGGGAGACGTGCTGACGAAAGGCCATGAAAAGGGCGGTCTGGGCTTCGGCACCGTCGGCTCTTCCGCTGTTCTGGGCGGAGTTCTGCTGGTATTGGTCGTCGTGGAATTGTTGAGGCACAAGCAGGTGCCAACGGAACTAGAAGTCATCGCGGAGGAAATGTAGCCCAGACATTCCTGTCTGTTCTTTCACAAGCCCCAGCAAGATGCCCAGACAGGAATGTCCGGGCTACGGTTGAAGAACAGGCAGGAATGCCTGTGTCACTCACTTTCAGTGGCTTTTGATGGGTTATTGGGGTAATGGTGTTTCATGAAAGAATTGTGCCGCGAGCGTGACTTTTCCCGGATGGGCTATTTCCAATCCCTCGTGGAGGCCGCCGGAATTCCCACCTTCATGCGGAATGAGAGCCTATCGGTCACGGAAATCTCCATTCCCGATTTCTTCCCCGCCCTTTGTGTGGTGAACGACGCGGATTACGATCGGGCGATGGAAATCATCAATCACCAGCAGGACAAGTCCAAGGAAGCCGCCGGACCCGACCACGTTTGCAGCCAATGCGGTGAAGCCTGCCCGGGAAATTTCGAGCGATGCTGGAACTGCGGTGCCTCGCTTTCGTGATGGTCGGTTAGTTCACCTTGACGGTGACTTCCTTCTGGGCCTCGAACTTGATGCCGGGGATGCCTTTCATCATTTCGATGGCGGCGGCGGGATCGTGTTTATCGATTTTACCGAAGTTTTTCATGACCTCGGGATTATCGAAAAGTTTGCCCATTTCCATTTCCATCAGCGTGATGGTGTTGCCTTCGCGATTGGTGGCGTTGGTCTCGGCGATGCCGGGCTCGATCACGACCTTGAGGCTCATTTTCATATCGCCCATCATTTGTTTCATCATCGCGATTTCCTGCGCGCCGGGTGCGCCTTTGCCGAGCGGGCCGCCATCGTCTTGGGCATCGGCGGCGGGTTTTTCGTCGTCAGGCTTGGGCTGAGGCATGGCGATGGTGAGCGTGCCGTCGGCATATTTGAAGTCGATCGGCTTGGTGGGCTTTTTCTTGGGCGGGGCCATCGCGCCCATCGGCGACATGTCCTTCAGGGCATCCGATGGGGAAATTTTCAGCTTGTTGATATCCGCGAAGTGATAAGTGGAGCGGCCGCCCTTGTTGCCGTTTTTCTCGATGGCTTCGCTTTTCTCCAAGGTAACGCCTGCGCCAAGTTTCGCGGCGCGGGCCTTGGCCTTTTCCTCGGAGAACATCTCGGCGACGGGGTCCTTGTGATCCGCTCCGGCTCCTCCCATGGCGGACATCTGGTCCATCATGGCCAGCATCTGGGCACCGAGGGTGGTTTCCTCGACGAGGGTGCCGCTGCCGTCCTTGTTGAGGCGGATCGTCGTTTCATTCTGCAAACAACTCGTTAGCGAAGCGGCGGAAATGACGGCTGCCAGGAAGAGAATATAGCGTTTCATGGTTTTCAAATGAGGGATGAGTCGTGAGGCATCACGAGCGGCAAATCAAGATCCCAAAAATGAAATTTGCCCGTTGCCATGGTTGTCCGGCAACGTAAACATGATCCCGCTGATGCCCGAAACAACCCCTGCTGTAGAGATCCGGAATCTGGTGAAGGACTTCAAAACTTCCTTCCGCCGCCAAATGCTGCGCGCTGTGGACGACGTCTCGATACGGATCATGCCCGGCGAGGTGTATGGATTGATCGGACCGAACGGCTCGGGGAAATCCACCACGATGAAGGCACTGCTAGGTCTGGTGGCACCGACCTCCGGGCATTGTTCAATTTTCGGCAAGGACTCGTTGAAGGTGGATTCGCGGAATGACGTGGGATTCCTGCCGGAAAATCCGTATTTCTACAAACACCTGAGCGGCGCGGAAACCCTGCGCTTTTACGGGAAACTCTGCGGGCTGAAAGGCAAGGCGCTGGAGGACCGCGTGGGCGAATTGCTGGCCTTGGTGGATCTCGAAGGTGCGCGGGACCGGCGAATCGGCGGTTACTCGAAGGGCATGCTGCAACGGATCGGCCTGGCACAAGCGCTGGTGCAGGAGCCGCGGTTGGTCATCCTGGACGAGCCGACAGCGGGCGTGGATCCCATCGGTTCCCGGCAGATCCGGGATTTGATCATGAAGCTGCGGGAGCGCGGAATCACGGTTTTCCTCTGCTCGCATTTGTTGGAGCAGGTGCAGGAGGTGTGCGACCACGTTGGCATTATTTTCAGAGGAAAGATGGTGAAGGAAGGACGCCTTGAGGATCTGATCGCCATCGAGGATCAAACAGAAATCATTTTGAAAGACGCCAGCCCGGAACTCATCTCACAAATCAAAACGCTGGTCAGCAGCTCGGCGAATGCCACGCTCGTCCACACCGGCAAGCCACGAACGACTCTGGAGAGACTCTTCCTCCGTGAAACGACGAAAGGAGACGAGCAATGAGCACCACCACCGCCAAAGGCTCCCATCTCGGCCGCGTCTGGGTGATCGCGACGCATGCCTTCACTCAACTGGTGCGGATGAAGGTGTTCTATTTCCTCGCAGTTTTCGCGGTGATCGCCATCGCCAGCAATTTTTTCGATCTGCCACAACACGAAGGCCCGGAGTCGGCAGGCGTGAATGTGCTGCGGTCGATCAAAAGCTGGTCGCTGGGAACGATGACGTTGTTTTCGGTGGTTCTATCCATCGTGGCGACCGCGCTGCTGCTGCCGAAGGACGTGGAGGATCGGACGCTCTATACGATTCTGGCGAAGCCGGTGCCGCGCATCGATTATCTGGCGGGAAAATTATTGGGCGTGCTGATGCTCGTGTTCGTCTCGCTCGCATTGATGGACGGCCTGATGACCGTGGTGCTCCACATCCGGACCGGGATTGTCCTGGAGCAGCAAATCACCATGGCCCACGCTCTGGGCTGGCCTGAGGATGCCGTCGCATCGTTGAAAATCGAGACGATGGCGCATGCGCCGAGCTGGTCGTTGCAAGCTGCGGTATTCGCCGTCTTCCTGCGCGCTTCGATCATGGCGTCGCTAGCGCTGCTGATTTCGACATTCTCATCGAGCACGCTTTTCACAACGATCATCAGTTTCCTGATCTATTTCATCGGCCATTTCCAAGCGGATGCCCGGGACGCCTTCATGCAAGCGGGCGAAGCCGGACAGGGGATTTTCTCTCGCGCACTCTCGCTCGTGCTTTCGCTGGTCATGCCGGATTTCCAACTCTTCAACGTGATTGACGCGGTGATCGAGGGGCAGGCGTTCCCGATGTATTTGCTAGTGAAACTGACGTTGATCGGGCTGTTTTACGCGGTATTTTTCACCCTCGCCTCGTGGTTCGTCTTTGCTGAAAAGGAATTCTGATATCGTGAAAGCCTGGCAGAAAAATGGAATCCTGGCGGCGGCGGTTCTGGCCTTCGGGGCCGTCCGCATGCCCTTCGAGGCGGCTCTCAGCCACGATCTCCGCAAGGCAGGACTCACCACGGAGCCTCTGGAAATCGGCACACGTGAGAAGATCGGCCAAACCAGCAGTGCGGTCGCACTCGGCGGACTGCGCACTCTGGTCGCGACCTTCCTGAACCTGCGGGCTTTCAGTTTTTTCCAGGAACAGCGCTGGGACGATGTTGCCGGGACGTTTGAAACCATCGTCGATCTCGCACCCCGCACGTCCTACTATTGGGAAACCGGCTCGTGGCATCTCGCCTACAACGCGGCCTCTTATTATATCAACGATTCCTCACTTCCCGCGCTGCGCCGGCGCGAGGCGTGGCGCTCATCCATCCTCCAGGGCCGCGCCTTTTTGGAACGCGGAATCCGAAACAATCCGAATGACTGGAATCTTGGCGCGAATCTCGGGTTCATGCTTCAGGATTCCAATAAATTTCCGGCTTTTCGCAACGACGATGCAACCTTCGCAGCAGCTGCCGAGGCCTACCGGAAAGCCGCCGATACGGGAAAAGCACTCAGCTATGTCCGCCGCGCACAGTTCTACGCCCTTGCCCGCGTGACCGGGAAGGAAACCGAAGCGCTCGCACTTGGCCGCTCACTTTACGCCGATCCAAAGAACCGCACACCCACCCTGCAAATGCTGCTGCTGGTTCTGGAAGCCCATGAGAATCCCGCCATGGACACCTCCAAGCGGGCCGTCGAGTTGTTTGGAACCCCGGAAAAAGCATACGAAGCTCTTTCCGATCACTGGCGGCGGACCACCGAACATTTCCCGGTTTACGGAGTGGCCTCTGCGCTGGAGTCCTTGGAAAAAACCCTGTCGATTCCGGCAGAAAAGAGCATTTTCAACAAACCTTTGCGAGGCCCCACCGGACCGGATCAATGGTTTAATTCACCCGCACCAAACGCGCCGATCCCCGCAACAGA
>JBDSZP010000088.1:0-12689 GCA_039925065.1 Luteolibacter sp. | reverse complement strand
GGCACGGCGGACAGATTCCGCCGCTCCTTGGGGTGTGCCATCGGAGGGCACGGAGGGGCGATATCGGATCGCCCGGCCCATGCGGGGGCAATGAAAAGCGATCCTCTCACCTCATTGGTTATTCATGGGCACGGCGGACAGATTCCGCCGCTCCTTGGGGTGTGCCATCGGAGGGCACGGAGGGGCGATATCGGATCGCCCTGTCCATGTGGGGACAATGAAAAGCGATTCTCTCAGTTCATTGGCTTTTCATGGGCACGGCGGACAGATTCCGCCGCTCCTTGGGGTGATCGGCGGGGTGGCCAAAACCGATTGTCTCCGTGCTGGGCGGGGTTATTCTGCGGAATGCCAAAGCGCTTGTTCATCGCTCTTGAACTGCCAGAAAGCTGCCGCAAGGACCTGGCTGATTTACGAACACCCATCCGCGGTGTTCGCTGGCTGACGGCGGACCAGCTTCATCTCACGCTTTCTTTTCTGGGGGATGTTCGTGAGGAACCTGAACTCCTTTTACGGGTAAAACTCGCGGAGGTGCGGGTTCCGCCTTTTCTGCTTCCGATCGAGGGATTGGGCACATTCGGAGTCCCCCGCCCTTCTGTCGTTTGGGCTGGCGTCGGCACGGGACACCCGCATCTGTTCGCACTTCACAAGCGGATCCACGACGCACTGTTTGCCGCACATTTCGATCCGGTGCTCCGTTCATTTCATCCGCACGTCACTCTCGCCCGACTGACGAATGTATCGGCTCCCACGCTCCGTCCGTTTTTCAAAAAGCACGAATCCGACGAACTCGCCCTCTTTGAAGCCACCACTTTCACCCTAATTTCCAGCAAGCCCGGACCGGAGGGCTCCGCCTACACGGTGGAAGCGCGATACGATCTCAAGGCTCATGGCCGATCACCTGCCTGTTAATGGGCGCGGCGGCTGCCATTCGGAAAGCTCAAGCCAGTCCAGGGAAACACTTGCGGAAATCTTCATCCACTGGTGCCTCGATGCGCAATGGCTCGGCAGTCCTCGGGTGCTGGAATTCGAGGAGCTTTGATTGCAGAAGCATGCGGGTGCCGATGCCCAGAATTGCGCCAAGTGCGTAGCTCCGATCTTGTCCGGCATAGCGGAAGTCGCCGACAATCGGAGTTCCCGCTTCGAGGAGGTGGCGGCGGATCTGGTGAAATCGCCCGGTCGTCGGGGTCGCCTTGAGCAAGGACAGGCTGAGCGAGGAATCGGCGGAAAAAAGCGCTTCGGGCGTGACCATCAGACGCTCGAACGAAGTCATGGCGGGAAGTGCTTCGTCCTCGGGATTTTTCCGCAAGGGCGTGTCACAAATCCATTCTTGCGGGGAAATGCCGCAGACGATCGCGTGATAGGTTTTCACGACTTTCCGGAGTTCGAAGGCTTGTTGGGCGAGGCCGGCGGTTTGTTTATCCAACGCGAAAAGCAGCACGCCCGAGGTGGGTCGGTCCAGCCGGTGGATTGGAAAAACCTGGCGGCCGAGTTGGTCGCGCAGCCGCTTCATCGCGATCCATTCCGGCCCTTCGAGATCGCGGCCCGGGTGAACCAACATGCCGGCCGGTTTGTCGATGGCGACGAGGAAGTCGTCTTGATAAAGGAGGTGAAGCGGCGTCATGGGATCAATGGAGGCAGCGGAATCAGATCCCGGCAGATCGTATCTTGCAATGCCGGTGTGCGGCATTTAAGGTGTCAGTTGGCGATGAGCCCCTGAAATTATGAATACCTACTCATTTAAGGAATCACGCACCAACGGCCTTCTTTCACGGGTCGGCACGGATGTTTCGATGCTTCGTCAGGACCTTGGCAATCTGGTCTCCCACACCGCACGCCACGCACTTCCGGCAGTGGCCGACCTAGCAAAGGACGGTCTCGCATCCGGCAGAATCTACACCATGGAACATCTGCGCTCCTTTGGAGATCAGATGAACAAGCGTGCCGCCGCACGGATCGGCGGAGCCATGTTGATCGGCTGCCTCGCGGCGGGTGCCTATCTGCTATTCCATAACCGTCGTGAAACGCCGCGAATCGGGCGGTGACTCTGCCCAGACAGGAATGTCCGGCTCCAGTTGAGGATCACGGGCGGAAGGCTCAACGCTTCCCGCCTGCGTTCATCGCGTTGCGGGCGGCGGCTTCGCCATCCAGGACCAGCAGGCTGGCAGGATCGTCCCCGGCGAGAGTGAGGCGGTTGACGATGTCGCTGACGCTTTTTTCCTCCTCGATCTGCTCATTGAGGAACCAAAGCAGGAGGTTCTTGGTGGCGTGATCCCTAACGCGCTCGGCGACGTCGTAGAGTTCGTTGATCTGCTTGGTCACCGTCCGTTCCTGCTCCAGGCTTTGGGCGAACACATCGAGCGGACTTTTGAAATCCGCCTTGGGCATGGCGAGCGAGGTGAGCACGACCGGTGCGTCGCGACTGACGAGGAATTGATAGAACTTGAGCGCATGGACGGTTTCTTCAGCGCTCTGCACGAACATCCAGCTTGCGAAACCGGAATAGGGCGTCTCCTCGAACCACGCCGCCATCGCGAGATACGAGTAGCTCGCCGACATTTCGTGGTTGATCTGGGCGTTGAGCAATTTGGCGAGTTCGGGGTTCAAGGACATGTCGGTCAATTTACCGCACAAATCCGAGTCAGCACCCGTTTTTTTTCATCCCGCTGGCTGATGTCCGCCGTGCGCCTCGCCATCGTCGAAGCCAAAGCCGCGTCGGACCGCAGCCATTTCCGCAGTGAGCCGACCGGATTGTTCGCGGACAATGAACGGAGTTTCCTCCTCGGTCGGGGCCTCGCAATCATCCGGAAACCGACAGGCATAGAGCGTGAAGAGCGGCTCCAATGTTTCACGCGGAATCACCTCGCGCAACTTCACGATTTTCAGCCCGGATGCGGCGATGCCGTCGAGCGCCCGCTGTTTTTGTCGGGACGGGAAACACAGCACGAACCAACCGCCGGCAGCTAGCAAACGGACCGCAGCGCGGGCGTAGTCCGAGACATCGCCACGCAACTCGAAGCGGGCGTGGGCTTTTTGCGAATCCTGCGGAATCACTCCCGAACCTTCCGGGAAATACGGAGGGCTGCCAGTGATGAGCGAAAATTTTCGCTCCAAATTGAGATCCCGCAGATCACCATGTGAACAATCGACGCGGTGGCGGATGCCGTTGAAATCGATGTTCGATTGTAATAACCGGTAACTGATTTCCTGCGCTTCCACACAGGTGAGCCGGGTTTCCGGGCCCATACCCCACAGCGTCAGCAAGCCGACCGTGCCGATGCCTGTGCCGATATCGAGATGTTCCGAAACCGGCGGTGAAACCTGCAACGCATACCAAGCGGTGAGCACGTCATCGACCGAATGTCGGTGTCCCCGCTTGCGCTGGGCGATGAGCCAACCGGCCGCGCCGCCGGAATCGTCCTTCCATGGCTCACGCTCGGTTAGACCATTCGGACCGGTGAGTGCGTCGAGAGTGATCTTTTCGCCAAACTCCTGCTCCAATCCGGACCGTTCTTCCTGCCAACGCTCCAAACTCACGGATTTACCTTTTTGACATACATGGCCTTCAGGGCGATGGAAATTCCGTCCATTTTACAATCGATCTCATGGTCTCCATCCACCAGGCGGATAGGCTTGGACTTGGTGCCGGTTTTGAGAACTTCGGAAGAACCCTTCAATTTCAAGTCCTTGATCATCGCAACCACGTCGCCGTTTGCGAGGACGTTGCCATAGGCATCCTTGACGATCCGTTCAGCCACCGCTTCGTCCGGTTGCTCTTCGATCGGCCATTCGTGGCCGCAGGTGACGCATTCCAGATGGTTGGAATGGGTTAAAATATCGGACATTTCACACATCGGACAGGTGGGGTTGCTCATAGGCGGGCAGGAAAAACCACAGTCGGCAGCAAAACAAGCGCTCACTTTTTTAAAGGATGATTCGTCGCGAATTATTCAGGATTTCCAAAAAGCAGGTGAAGCTTGATTAACTTACCATTCCTGTCTTAGCTTCATGCGTCGAAGGGTTCCCCGGCCCTCCCCCCAACAAGCCATGCAAAGCGAACTGCTGATCCTGATCTGCGAAGCCATCGCTGTTTATTTTCTGGTCCTTTTTGCGCACTCGTTGCGCAACCGCTTGGGACTAGCTCATTTCTATGCGCTGATCGGCAGCCTAACCGCAGTGATGGTGTGGACGACGGATGCGGGGGTGAAAGTGCAATTGCTCGGCATGTCGCTGATGGTGGGATCCACGGTATTTTACACGGCGCTGCTGCTCGGGGTTTTCGTGGTTTATGTTTTCGATGGTCCGCGTGCCACCCGGATTGCGATCTCCACCATCATCGGCGTTTCCACGATGGTACCGATCATTACCCTGGTCCTGCACTGGCAGATCCATCTCTCAGGCCCCACGCAGGCGACCTATTTCCCTCCACAAAGCCTGCGGATTTACTCGGCTTCGATCTTCGCTGCCTTCGCTGATCTGATATTCCTGGCGGTGGCTTGGGAATTTCTCGGCAAGCCGGAGTTCAAGGTAAGACTCTGGGTGCGGGCGCTCCTGACGCTGCTAGGCGTGATGTGGCTGGATGTCGTATTATTCGCCACAGGAGCGTTTTTCGGAAGCCCGGACTATCTGCATATCATGTCGGGAACTTTCGTGAGCCGCCTGGTGATCAGTCTTTTCGCCTTCCCCTTCCTCTATCTTTATCTCACCTGGCAGAACCGCAGATATGGGATGGAATTGGAACATCGTCCTGTGCTGGCGATCCTAAAGGAAGTCTCCGAGGTCCGGCTGGAGCTGACTCTCGCACAACAGGAAATCGAACGGCGCAAGCAACTCGAAAAGGAAAACGAAGAGCTGATCGCATCACTGCAAACAGCGATTCAAAAAGTAAAAACCCTGCAGGGAATCCTGCCGACCTGCTCTTATTGTAAGAACATCCGTGACGAACATGGAAACTGGCACCAGCTCGAAGCCTACATCCAAAGGCACAGCGACGCGCAGTTCAGCCATGGCATTTGTGGGGTTTGCGCGGAGAAGCATTTCCCCGAATACAATCTGACTTCGTGAAGCGGCATGGAGGAAACCTATCATATCCACGAACTCCGCGGCGGGCAGCTTGAACCCTGGCTCGATGCACTGGGTGAACTGCGGATCCGGGTTTTCCGGGAGTTTCCCTACCTTTACGACGGCTCGCTCGAATATGAACGCGGATATCTCAGGACCTATCAAGAAGCAACAAACGGCCTGGTAGTGATCGTCACCGATTCCGATGGCGGGCTGATCGGAGCGACGACCTGCCTGCCGATGACCGAGGAAGGACGGGAGTTTCAACAGCCCTTCATTGAGCACGGTCACGATCTCAGCCAGATCATGTATTTCGGCGAGAGCATCCTCCTGCCCAAGTGGCGTGGTCGTGGACTAGGGAAGGAATTTTTCGCACGCCGGGAAGCGCATGCCCGTCGGCTCGGCTTGAAAATCACGACATTCTGCGCGGTGGATCGCCCCGAGGATCATCCGATACGCCCTGCGGATTTCCGCCCGCTCAATGGATTCTGGGAATCCCAAGGCTATGTGAGGCAACCTTCGCTGCGGACATCGTTCTCGTGGAAAGAAATCGGCGAGGAAACCGAGTCGCCGAAAACTCTGACGTTCTGGGTGAAATCCTTGGCATAATGTCCGCCATTTGGGATCGGGTTGTGATTTAACTCGCTACTTCCCCCGCCCTCGTGCTCTTGGGGTAAGTGGAAGCCATGATGAATGCAATGGATCGGCATGGCTGGGCAGCGATGCCGGGATGCGTGGACAATGAGGATTCTCGCAGATTGCGAAATGAATGCGAGGCCGCTTGCGCAAACGGCGATTTCAAACGCGCTGGAGTCGGCCGAGGAAAGTCGCTGGAAATCCGCGAGGACATCCGACGTGATCACATCCTGTGGCTGCAACCCGGAGAAGCATCCGTCGAACAGGAAGCCTATCTGGCGAGACTCGAAATCCTGCGCCTCGCCCTGAACCAACGGTTTTTTCTCGGACTCTTCGAATTCGAGGGACACTTCGCTCTCTATCCGGAAGGAGCATTTTACAAAGCCCACCTCGATCGCCACGCCGGCACGAATGATCGGATCATCACCGTCATTCTCTATCTGAATGAAAACTGGCAGCCTGGCGACGGTGGAGAGTTGAAACTCTGGACCAACACCGGCGAGAAGGACGGCCCCTTCGAACTGATTGAGCCAAGGATGGGCACGCTCGTCTGTTTTCCTTCGGGTGACTACTGGCACGAGGTTCTGCCTGCCATCAAATCCCGCATGAGCATCACCGGCTGGTTCCGGCAGAGGTAAGCGGGACCCGCTGCGGCTCCGCAGCTCTGCGCGAGACCATTAAACGGCCGAAAACCAAGGGGTTTTGATTCGATTGATTACGATTTTCGGCTGCATGATCTCGGTGGACTTGACATCCCCGCCCGCTTCCCCGAATTCACGTGCATGGCAAAGAAACAAATCACCATCAAAGACAGATATTCCAAGACTCAGATCCTCGATGAAATCGCCGCAAGCACCGAGCTCAGCCGCAAGCAAGTGGCAGCAGTTCTCGACAGCCTTGCCGATGTCATCCAAGGACACGTCAAAAAGAACGCTGTCGGCGAGTTCGTGCTTCCCGGCTTGCTGAAGATCAGCACCGTGCGCAAGCCTGCGGTCAAGGCGCACAAGGGCATCAACCCCTTCACCAAGGAAGAAGTGATGTTCAAGGCAAAGCCCGCCTCGACGGCTGTCAAAGTTCGCCCGCTGAAAAAGCTCAAGGACATGGCGCTCTGAGATCGGATACCTGAAAATGTGACTTCATACGCGGCTCCCTGGTTCGTCCGGGGGGCCGCGAATCGTTTATGGGAGTCGCGCCGCCCTAGCAGCTAATATTGCCTCCTCGAAAAGACCTCGTCGTAGAACTAGAAATCGAAAAGCCGGAGAGCTTGGTCGCTCCCCGGCTTTTCTGCCATTTATTTAGATCCGGAACTCAAGGAGCGCCGGAGCAACGAGTCAGTTAGACATCAATTTTTAACGATGAGCCGCACGAAGTTCTTCCCGCCGGTGGGCATATGGTAAACGACCGAGGTGCCTGTGGTGACGGTCACAGTGTTGGCACCGGTGCCTTGATTTGCTGTAGTCCAGGTCACCAAGTCGGTGGAATATTGTACTTCGTAGTCGGTGCCATAAACGCCGCTGTAGGAGACACCCATGGGCCAGGTGACAGCTCCGCTCACAGGTGCCGGGTTGGCGGTGAAAGAGGAACCCGTTTGTCCCATGAAATATTCCACGCCGTTTTTCACGCCATCGTTGTCGTGGTCCTGATCCAGCGTCTCGCCGGTGGCACCGTTTGCATTCGCCCAAGAAGTGTAGGCGCCGGCCGGGTCGGCAACGGTGATGAAACCACTGCCCGTGATCAGCGAGGTTTCGTGCTCCGCTCCGGAACCGGTCGCGCCGTAGGTGCCAGCTGACTGGGTGGCACCTGCGAGAACGAGACTCCCGACGGTGTCGGTCGCACCGAACGTATTGAGATTCAAGGTCGCACCAGCGGCGATTCTGACGGTCGAGGTATCGTCAAACGAGGCCGAATGCACCATAAGCGTTCCAGCGTTGACCCTCGTATCACCGGTGTAGGTATACCCCCCGGCAACGTCCAACTGTCCGAGACCCTTCTTCGTCAGGCCGCCATCCTTCGCAGCATCGCCATCGATGTCGCTGTGCGCAAGCATCTGGCTGATGAAGGTATTATTGCCATTGGTGTCAACGATGGCACCACCGTCACGCACATTGGCGCGCGTAAGTCCGCCCATAAGGGATAACCAACCCTGAGGAGCGGCCTGCCCCTTGAGAGTGCCACCGTTAAAGTTGAAGGTCGAGATGCCGGCCTGCGAAAAGAAGGGATCGCCGTTTCCATCGTTACCGCTTCCGGCCTCGCTGAATACAGAGACAGTGGAAAGGGTGCCGCCGTCGAGATTGAAGGTGGCCGTGCCGCCAATAGAACCATCGTATCCTGAGGCCATGTTCACGCCAGCGTGCCAATTTTGGGCATCCTCATTCCCATTCGCGGGAATCGTGTTGTAAACCGTATTGCACGTGATGGTGCCGCCCGTCATCGTCACGGTGCCGCTAGTGCTGCCGTCAGCGTAAACATAGGTATAAGGACTATATGGGTCTTCTGGCGTGCCTGAGCCAGTCCGCGAGGACGTGGTCGAGCCCGTACCAATAACAAGCCGGTGATCCAACGTCAGCGTGCCGCCGCTCATATTCAGGCTGCCTGTCGAATTAGTCGAAGCGCCGGCGATACACGCAATTCGCACACTGTCCTGCCAGCCGCCATGAATCGTTACCGTGCCCGCATCGAGGTTGGCGGTTGCCACGTCACCACTTTTCCCGGCGATCAACATCTGGCCATTGGAATTCACCGTGCCGGATGTGTTGATGTTCATGACAGCGGTTGAATGATCCCACCACCAACCCGCACCAAGATTAATGCCGCCCCATGCGCCTGTGGTAAAGCTTCCAGTGCCTGTTCCGTATCCTGTAAGAGTCCCGCCCGTAGTCGCGGTGTCGGCAATGTTGTAGGTTCCGCTGGAATTGCCGCCTCCAACGAGCATCGCTCCTCCTTCCCAGCCCCCCCCCCCGCCAGAGCGAGGGTACCGGCTGTTTGATCCAAGCGACCGTTGCCGACATTGACGGCTCTGGGAGCGCCAGTGACGACAGCAGAAATCACGGGAACATTGCCGGCACCAGTCCAGATGGAGGCCCATTCATCATTAGGCACTGTGGCGGGCACGGTGGTGCCAGTCCAGTTTGCGGCCGTGTTCCAATCCGTGCTGGTGCCGCCAGCCCAGTCTGCCGCATGCAGGGACTGGCAGCAGAAGGTGATGGAGACCAGCGAGAGACAGACTCCGCTGCGACGGAGGCCATTGTTCAGGAGATTTTTCTTTGCTTTCATGGGATTTTGATGGGTTGGATAGTGGATTATATATTTTGAGAAAGTGTGTGTGTGGACGAAGCTTTGTCAGAAGCGGCGGCGGCGGCGGAGGACCATCGCACCCGTGGCACCGAGGCATACCCGTTGGCTCCCGACACGGTGCCAACATCGAGCGCCAGTGTTCCGCCGGCGCCGGCACCAGTGTTAGAGCCATCAGCGCTGTCAAAGTTCCATTGATATAGAGGAGTCGCACCATAGGACATGTTGCAATGGAATGCGCCTGCGAGGGCAAGGATAGCGAGGGATTTCGAGTGGGTTTTCATTTTCAACGGGGGTTTTTCACGACCCCTTGATGGTTTTTGTTAGAGCATGGAATCGTTGATTCCGTTGCCCGAAGTCGAGATGGCCATCATATCATCATGAAGTGCATCGGCGGTCCACCTCCACGAATAGGGGTTTTCCCCTCCCCCGAAAGGGTGATCCGGCAGATCCTCACCGGCCGGCCCGACATGGGCTCTGGTGGCGATTAAAATTCCCCACCTCTGGAACTCAGCGCGACAGCGGACAACTATTCCCGGATGGAAACAAGCCACTTACCAGCGAAATTGCGAAAACGCAGCGCTTAGTCACTCCCCTCCTGCCCCCGCCGTGCGATGGTAAAAAAACTCAAATCCGGATGATGCCGCGCTTCAGGGAAACTGATACTGCCTCAGCGCGATCGTGGACGCCGAGTTTAAGGAACAGGGCTTTCACGTGGGTCTTCACCGTTTCCTCGGACACAAACATCGCAGAGGCAAGTTCCTTGTTGGTGCGGCCCTTGGCGACGAGGCGCAGCACTTCCAACTCGCGGGGCGTGAGCGTCGGCCGAACCAGACGGTCCGCCAGCCGTGTGGCGATGGCGTTGGGAAGATAGCGTTCGCCCGCATGCACCTGTCTGAGAGCGGAAACAAGCTCCTCGGTGGTGGTGTCCTTCAGCAGATATCCGCGGGCTCCGGCCTTCAGGGCGCGGAAAATGTCCTCCTCGTTGTCAAAAGTCGTTAGAACAAGAATCTTGATGCCGGGATCCCGTTTCCTGAGCTCTTGGATCACATGAATGCCATCGCCATCCGGCATGCGGAAATCGACGATGTAAACGTCCGCGACCTCCTTCGATTCGAGCGTCTCGCGCCCGGTGCCGGCCTGGCCCACGATCTTGAAATCCGGCTGGCTGTCCAGGATGGCGGCGAGCCCTGCGCGGAGAGGCGGATGGTCGTCTGCCAGGAAAATTCGGATAGGGTTTTTCATGTCGGTAAGGTTACGGATACTTCTGTGCCTTCGTCGGGGTGGCTGTCAATGGAAAGGCTGCCTCCCAGCGCATCAACCCGCTCGTGCATGCCAGTGAGACCATAACCTTTCCCCACGCGGTCCGCGACATCAAATCCGCGCCCGTCGTCTTTCACCGCGAGGGTGACCCAGCCATCGCCGAAACGAAGCCGCAACTCGATGCGGCGGGGGTGGGCATGGCGGACGGCATTGGTCAGCGACTCCTGGCCGATACGCAGCAGGGCGTTTTCATGCTCGTGGGGCAACGGCCGCGGAGTGCCCTCGATCTGCTGCTGGCAGGAGATCTCGGTATCGTGGGTGAGTTCGCGGGCATACCGCTGCAAGGCGGAAGCGAGATCCGCCTCACCGAGCGCTAGGGGGCGAAGATTCCAGATCGTCCGCCGGGCCTCGCGCATGCTGTCGCGGACAAGTTCCCGCGCAGTCTCCAGATGCCCACGCGCCTTCTCGGGAGAATCTGCCAGTTGGCTTCTGACACATTCCAACTGCATGGAAACCGAGGTCAAACCTTGAGCCAGCGAATCATGAATCTCACGGGCGAATCTCCCACGCTCGGCGAGCACCGCGTCGAACGCCTTGCGCTGGGATTCCAGTTTTCGTCTCCGCCGCATCCTGCCTCGCTGATAGACGATCGCAGCAAGGACCAAGATCGCGGTAAATATCCATGTGACCCGCTGCGGTGTCCACCAAGGCGGCATTTTCAGCAGGACAACATCCGCCGGGGTGCGGAGTCTCAGCAATAACTTGTTTTCTTCCTGAAGTGGGGAAAACGCCCCTGCCGAAGTGATCTGGGCAATGCCGGCCACCCATAGTTTGGAACCTGGCTTGAGTTCCGGAGGCTGCCCGCCGGACAAATCCAGCCACCCACGAAAAACCACCGCGCCATCACGGAGTTCCAGAGTCGTGCCATCGGCTCCGCGGAACACGTTGAGCAGCTCGGCCTCGCACGCGACGAGATCCGATTCGAAACGGGAATCCAACAATTTCGCAGCCGGGTTTTTCAGTGGCGGAGGGCTCGCCTCGTGATCCAGAATTCCCACCCCCGTGGCCAGGATCAACGGCTTCATCGTGCCCGCACGGGGCCAGCCTTCCACCTGCACCACGGTGCCTGGATTCGTTTCCTGAATCCGGGCGGTCTGCACCCAGAGTCCGCCACCGTCGGTTCGCAAAAACATCCCCCGCCCCGGCAGATTATAAGTCACGACGCCCTGAACTTTCACCAGATCATTGGGTCCGGGCCCGTTCACCCGGAGCAACTGGCTCGATTCCACGAGGCGGGCTTCATTCTTCTTCCCCGGAATTTTCAGGGCGACCACGTCCGCAGGCGAATTGGCGCGGATAAAACGGCGCGTCATCTGCCGGTTCGAGTTGAAAACGGTGGCCACCACGCCCCGGATCCGCACCCGGCTTTCCGCCAGATCCCATGGCACGGACTCGGGAGCCAGCGGACCCTCGATCAACACATGGAAATCGCAGGCGTCAGCGCGGCACTCGAGCACCAGAGCGCTTTCGTGCATCGTGACCTCGGTCACGTCAGCATCCACGGTCACCCAATCGCAGTCCAAATCCGGCCGGGCGAGCTCGACCCCATCCACCGGGCGTGGCGGAGGCAATTCACCCTTGCCGAGAATCACGATTTCCGGCGAAGTCGCATTTTTGCCTCTGACGATCGGTGCGAAAACTCCTTGGTCGGTGACGCCCGTTACCTCCACCCGATCGCCCAGCTCTGGCCAGGTCTTGGAATCATTCCAGTATTGTTTAACGAAGAGGCCCGCCTTTCCGTCGTGGATGAAAAGCGTGAGCACGGATTTATTAGCAAACGTCACCACGCCGCTCACCTTGACGGGAAATTCTTTGGTGGACTCCTCATAGGAAAGCGCCCGGATGTCCGAGATCCGGGTCAATGGAACCTGCTCCTGCGTCTCGGCCCGCAAGACTGGAAACATGCCGATCCCAACTATCGTCCATGCCAGCCCCGCGATGCGAATTCCGATTACCATTCCGCCGTTTAGCGTTTGATCTCTCCAAAATCCAGCCCGGAGTCCCGGAATCGACCGCAGCCGATCCCGGCATTGCGCCGCCGATCGTTTTCCGCTGTCACGGAAAATCCGGACAGCAGGAAAACCGAAAGAACGTGCTTCAAATGAATCACGGTTTCCCCACGACGCGGGTTTGCCAGGTCACCTTGCCATCCAGCGGATTGGCAGCGGGTTTCCATGAACCACCTTCTGCGGTGAGTTGGATTTTCACGGAAGACTTGGAATCCGGCAACGCCACGAGTCCCTCGGCCGCTGAGGGATCTTTCGCGAAGACCGCCAGTTCGAGCGTGGACCAATCCATCTGCGAGGTGGACTGCGCCAGACCAATGTGCGGGATCACGCTGCCATCCCTGACGAGCACCACGACGGGCAGATCCGCGGTCC
>JBDSZP010000087.1:0-7465 GCA_039925065.1 Luteolibacter sp. | reverse complement strand
CCCGGTTTCTTTTTCACCCGATTCGGTCCGTCATTCCGTAAATGGAATTCTAGCAACCAATACGTCATCGCGTAATGTCGTTACGGCCGGAATTGGGATATCGCTTTTCCCGTCGCCGCGAGCCCTCTCTCCCCGGAGAGTAACCAGCGACAAAAACTACTCCTCCCGAGTTGAGCCCCCCCGGTTCAAAAAGCCGGCGCAAATTGAGTTCCCCCACTTCGATTTTCGCCGGCTTCTTTTTGTCTTCATTCATAGTCCAACTCTTCAGGATACGTTCCTACTTACGAAGAGAATATCACTTCGTGGTAAACAGCCGCGAGGCAGAGAGGGCGAAATTTTCGGGATCATACATCGACTCGACCTTCGCAGGCGGCGCGGTGGCCTGGCCGGCGATGGTGCAGCGGGCGAGATAGCTGACGGTGTAAGTGCCTCTGCGCCAGACCTGATCCAGATAGAAATCCGCGCGATCCGTGCGGAGCTCGGAATGGCTCACGTGCCAGTCATTCTCACTGGTGCGAACCCCGACAGCCGCTTTCTGGGAACCGAAGTCATTGTTGACGGTCTCGAAAATGGAGGGCAGCGGATCATCGATGACCAGGTAGCGGCTGTCGTCCTTCGGCAGGGTGACCCGCAGCGAAACCCGGATGAGATCGCCGACCTTGGGCTCGGTTAGTATTTCAGCACTTCCGTCCGGTAGGATGCGTTCATAGATGCGATCCACCGAAAGCCCGTTGGTCGCGACGGGTTGTTGCGGCACGATCTTCGGCTTGGCGGCCACCTTGATGCGGACGAAAGCCTTTTGATCCGATGTCAGGTTGAGCTTGAGATCCGGGCTGAGTTTGAACGAACGCGTGGCGGTTGAATGGTCAGAGTTGAGGCTGATCATTTCGGTGCCTGCATTGGTTTCCAGATTGAGAGCGAGCGTTTTGTCATTCACGTCCTGGGATTCGGCGTAATTGGCCATGGCGATGAGACTCCAGCCGTTCACCCAGGTCGTACGCCACTGACCATAGGGATTCCGGTCATGGAGCATTTTATCGAGCGCCTTGGCAGGCTCCGCGCCCGAAGGATCGGCCGCGATCCAAGCGATCAGATTGTAGGCTTCGTCAGCGGTCCATGGCATCCAATCGTCATTCTTGAGTTTGAAAGGCACGTTCGACGTGAGGAGGGATCTTGCGGTGGCTTGATTTTCCTCGTTGCCTTCATCTGCCAAACAGATGGCGGAAGCGAGCAACGCACGCGCGCTGGGTGATAGATCCGCGAGGCGATCCATCATCACACTGTGATAGGCGGGCTGCGGAGATCCTGCCATCGCCAGCACCAGCAACGCGCGGGCATGGATTTCAAGGGCAGCGGGTGATTTTTCCTCGGCGAGTCCGCGGAGGCTTTCGATGAGGTTTTTCTTCAGGGACTCGATGGCGCTTTCCGGAACGTTCGCGCCCTTGTCGGCAGCCATCATCAGGACCATGCCGGCGTAGGAGGCGGCCCACGGAACAGGCTCCTTGCCGCCGGGCCAGTAGGTGAATGAGCCATCGGGGAGTTGCATGGAGAGAAGCCTGTCAGCTCCAGCCTGGATGGCGGCTTTCACTTTTTCCTCCGGAATTTTTGCAAAGCTCGGAATGAACGGACTGAGCGCTTCCACGGTGAGCCACGGAATGAGCGAGGAGCTGGTTTGCTCCACGCAGCCGTGTGGATAACTGAGCAGGTAATCGATGGAACCGCCCACATCGACAAGCGGTGAGCGGGAAATCTCCAGATCGACGGTCCCCGTGCCATCCGCCAATTGCCGGTCGATGGAATCGCAGAGGTTTTGTTTCGCTCCTGTCCCGGTGATTTTCACGAACTTCGACTGACGAAGAAGCGGCATCGGAAAATTGACCTGGAATCGCGATTCCACCGCGTCTGACAGTCGGCGCGAGAGCGTTGAAGTTAGATTCCCATTACTGAGTGAAACCGGCGTGGCTTTCCAAGTGAGCACGGCTTCTCCCGTATTTTCGGCGAGGGAGGGAAAAACAACGGTGGTGGATTTCCCAGCGTCCAGCGTGACGGTCTGGCGGGTGGCTCCTTGCGGGACGACGCACGGAGATTCAGTGCCACTTTGCGTGCCGAAAGTAATTTCCCAAGTGCCGCTGAATTCCGATGCGTTCTGGACGAGGACTTGCGAGCTGAAGGTATCGCTCTGATTGGCGAAACGCGGAGTTTTCGGTTCCAGCATCAGATCCTTTTTAACGACGATGGCAGATTCCACATGACCGAATCGCGCCGCGGACTGATGGGCGATGGCGATGAGGCGGTAGCGCGTCAACGTGTCCGGCACCTTGAAACTGTGGGTGAATTTTCCTGAAGCATCCGTCATAATCGAAGGTGCCCACGTGGCGCAGGGATCGAAATTTTTTCGGAGCTGGTCGGCGAGTTTGCTGTAGTCGCCACCGCCGCCGATGAAGAAGCCTTTGTTGGAGAAACTCTGCATTTCAGGGTCTTCCGAGATGAAGGTATCAAACGAGGTGCCGGTCTCGATATCGAGCATGCGCGGCGCGTAAAAATAATCCATCGGCTTCGGCGTCTCGTAGCCCATGACGGCGAGCGTGCCCTCGTCCTCCGCATAAACGGTGACCTCCGCGTTCGCGGCGGGTGATCCGTCCGACAAGGAAACAGATCCTGATAGAGCAATCTCGTCGCCCGGGTGGAAGGATGGCGCCGGCTTTTCTCCCTTGGTGGAAATCGTCATCACGCCGGAATCCGGAGCGGTCGCTTCAAGGTTCACCACCAGACGGTCGCGAAGGTCTTCCACGATGAGTTCGCAATACCCAAGGCGGAGTTGCGGCTCCTTGTGATCGCGGGCGGATTCCTTGGCTCCCTTGATGATGAGCACGGAAACGTAGGCGTTCGGCCCATCCTCGGCGGTGAGTGGAATATCGATGACCGGCTTGTCCGCCTTGAGCGGAACGAGGAAGGAGCGCAGGACTTTTTCCCGCTCGACGGTGACAAGCGCCGTGCCCTCGATCGGTGACAGAACAAGAACCCGCGCTGTTTCACCCGGCTTGTAGGATTTTTTCTCAGCCACGAGCTTTACCCGCATTCCGTCTTCGTAGAGCCACGGGTATTCGTTGGTACCATAGGCGTAAAAGTAGGTGACGGTGGCGAACGGATGACCTTCCGGATCCGTGCCGCGGATCGTTAGGAAATGCTTGCCTGTCGTTTTGGGAGTGACGGTGAATGGCGTGCCCTCTTTCGCGGATGCGGCGGGATCGATGGTGAGCTCGGAAGTCACGACGGTTTCCTCGGTCACATCATTGCGGGTGCTCGTCGCCCCGGAATCCGTGCGGGTTTTGACGGCGGAATTGACCTCGCGCGTCAGTGTGGCGGTGACTTTGACAGCACCTTTGAACGGCTCGCCTTCGGTATCCGTGGCCACAAGTTTCAATGGCACGGACTGCCCTGCGCGGATGAGGCTGTCGTTTCGAGAAACGCCGATATAGATGGAGGCCGGATGGACAGTCGTGGTGGACGTGGACGTGAGTGTCTGGTTGTTCGCATCGGTCACTTCGGAGGAAATGGTGACTTCGCGCGCTGTCGGGAATTCCGCCTGGGGAATCGCGACGGACAGCGTGGCCTTGCCATCAACTGATAGAGTCGCCTCACCTTGGATTTGCGAGGCCTCGGAGTTGCTGCCTTCATCATCGTCCCAGCGATAGCCGAAGTAGTGATACCAGTAGGTCCAATCGTCCGTGCGGTGGTTTCCGAAAAGGAAATCGCGGAAGCGTTCGGGGTATGGATTCTGTACGGCGATGCGGCTGAAATGCCTCACCTTCCCTGCCGCGACAGGCTGGCCTTGGTAATACGCAGCGGATAGTTCAGCGGTGAGAGTGGTGGCTGCGGGAGCGGGTTGAGCGATCGTTTGGTGAATTTCAAAGGCATTGCGGCGGAATTCTTCGACGCGCAGAGGAAGCTCGAAACGGGCGCTTCCCTCGATCGCCTCGCCTTCCTCCCAGTCATCAGAATTTTCGCTGGCGGCGGCTTTTGCGAGTTCCTCCGGATATTCGAGGCGGATGGTGTGGGTGCCGGTTTTCGAAAGGGGCAGTTTATAAGTCAGATCAAACGAACCGCTGTCGGAAAAAGTGACGGGCGAGGTGTGGATTTCCTGGTCCGCTGGATCCGTGATCACGATGCGCGCCTTCCCCTGTTTTGCAGGCTCGATGGCATTTCCGCTCTGTGAGCGGACGATGCCCTTGAGGTGGACGGTTTCTCCCGGTCGATAGAGAGAGCGGTCGGTGAACAGGAATGCCTTGCGGACGGGCTCGGTGGATTTGTTCCATGAATAACGGATCGGGAAATGCCAGAGGCCGACGGTGGAAAGCGACGAATCAAATGCCGTAAGATAGCCATCCGTTCCAAGCGAGGCGTGGAGATGTCGCGCGGCTTCGTTGCGCGGAACGGTGACCAAACCGGAGGTATCGGTGGTGGAAGCGTCAAGGATCTTCGCATCCTCGCCGAAGAGTTCGACTTTCACACCGGGAAGCGGTGCCCCGGTCTCGCAGGAAAACGCATAGATGAAGGCTTCCTTGTTGGTGAGTTTCCACGCAAGCCCGATGTCCGTCAGCTGGATGACCGCCTGTGCATTGCGATGGCCGGGATTTTTCGAATCCGGCCGCGAGGTGCCGGTCACATCGAGGAAAAGCGCGGCACTGCGCAGCTCCTTTGGCAGCAGCTCATCCCACAGCAGGGTGATTTGTTTGGAGGTGTCGATGGGATTATCGAGCGGGATTTCCTTATCGAGCAAGGTTTCGCCAGCGATGAGTGAGTAAGGAAGCGGCGCGGTGGGCGCGATGGATTTCCCATCATGGCCGATGCCGGTATAGCTGCTGTATCCTTGATAGGCGCGGATGAGATCGGCACCGGCGAGTTTCTTGATACGGACACGGATACTCGTTAGATTCACCGTATCGACGCGGTAGCTGCGGCTGCCATTGGCGAGCTGGGCCTGATTATCTGAGAGCAGGGCGAGGGCCGGTTCGAGGCGCTCGAATGCGATTTCATGGGTGAGCGCGCTCTCAAGTTCGAGACCGGCCTTCGAAGTAAAAGGCCGCTTCAAGGTGACGGTATATTTGTCGGCGGTAAAATCTCCGGAAAGCCGGATCACATCGCCGTCGGCGGTCGCACTCAGATTTCCCGGGCGTGGTTTGATTTCGACAGAGGTCGATAGAAAATCATCAGGGAGTTTCTCGACGACAGACTGGTTGAAACTGAGCGCAATCTGACGCGGTTCGTTGGCAGCCACGTAGGACTCGATTTTCGAGATTTTGAATGGCACCACCTCCCCGATTTCATAACTGCGATCATCCTTGAGTCGCGCGTTCGCCGCCAGATTCGGGAGGCCTTTCAAAACGGAAATGGTCCAGTTTTTCCCAACCGACAGCGGAGAGACGGGAGTGGCGATGAGGATGTTCGGAACCAGGCTGTCCGGGGTCAGCTCCGGCGACGGGCCATTAGGTTTGCGCGCCGACCACGACCTATAATTGTTCGCCAGATAGCCGGCTTGGGCGACAGTGGCTCGTTCGAGGCGCGCGGCGACCCGCTGGCCGGATGAGCCAGTGAGTGAAGCCCGGTCGAATTTCGCGCTAAAGGAAATGAACGACGCAGCGGTTGCGGGGTCCACATCGTCATTGAAAACAATCAACCACTCGGCGGTGGCCGGCGAGTAATCCGAAGACCAGCGGTTTTGTGAATTCGCCGTGCGGATGAGGAATGGCTCGCTCTCGAGCGTGGTGATCTTGCCGTCAGGGACTGCTGAATTGTCGGTATATTGATGCCCCTTCGAAATGGAAAACGTATAACTTGCTCCGATGGCGGGCGACTGGCTTGGAACAAATCGGGCGATGTTCGGAGCCCTCCAAAGAAGCTTACCGGGGAGAGCCGGTTGGATTTCGAGCCAGGAATTATCGACGGTTTTTCCCAGCTCCGAAGTCGCGACCACAGGCGAGTCGAGCACAAGGTCGATCTGCGATTCCGGAGTGAGCGATGGGGTGGAAACGACCAGCCGGGGAGCGGCTGAAACGGCCAGTTGGATGGCCAGGGACGCCGAAATGGCGAAGACGGATGTTTTCATAAACCAAGGAGTTAGAACCAGTTGCTCTCATACACGAAAACACAGGGATGGAAATTCAATTCATGAAAATATTTTGAGCTCAGTGTTTCCACTGGTTAGTAATTTCGATAGTAGCCAACCGACGACCGGTTTTTCCCGTAGGTTCGGGCATTGCGCTTTCCCGATATTCTGCGAAAATCACTCCCGTGATGCGGTTCCCTACATCCAGAATCCCCGGAATCGCTGCCTGCACGGCAGCGTTTCTTTTGGCTGCCTGCGCCCCCCAATACACGATGGTCAACAACCCGACGCAGCAGGGCGCAAAAAGCGATTCCTTCGGCTATCGGAAATGGATTTCAAAAGACGTTCAGCAGGACATCGTCATCATCGGCATCCACGGATTTTGCGGAGCCTCAATTGATTACGCGAATCTTGGAAACCACCTCCTCCAATATCAGCCGAAAACCGGCCTCTACGCCTACGAAGTCCGAGGGCAAGGCAGCGATCCGATCCGCGAGCGGCGCGGCGATATCGGCGATCCGGAAGACTGGTATCGCGACCTTTTCGCCTTCACCCAACTCGTCCGCGAGCAACACCCGCATGCCAAAGTCGTCTGGTTCGGGGAAAGCATGGGAGCACTCATCGCCGCCCATGCCTGGCGCGAGGCACCGGCAAACGACCCTCCGTGCGACGCACTCGTGCTTTCCTCCCCAATCGTCCGTTTCCGGGATGACATTCCCGCATGGACGCCCGGTCTTGTCCAAATCGCCGCCACGACCCTTCCCCTCGCCCGCATTTCCCTCGAAACCCTCGCCGGTGGCCAGGACGTCCAGATGACCCAAAGCTCCCACCACAACGAGCAGGTCAAAAAGAACTCCTACAATGTCGATAAGCATACCCTCCGCCTCCTCGGCACCTTGGGCCGCAATATCGATACCATGAACGACTGCGCCACCACCTTCCGCAAGCCAGTGCTCGTCCTCCACGGCGGAAAAGACTATTTCAACAACGATTCCGACGTCCGCGGCTTCGTCGCGCGCATCCCATATGGCGTTTCCAAGACTTACCACAACTATCCGGAAGCCTACCATTTGCTAATGTACGACGCGAAGAAGGAGTTCATCTTCAAGGACATCGAGCAGTGGACCGACAAGCTCCGCCGGAACCGATTGTAAAAATTAGTCCGGAATTGTCAGGATTCGTCTTGACGGGTCGCGTTCCGCAGCCATTCTCCGCGTCCCGCAACCCCGAAATTTTTTATTATGGCCCGTATTTGCAGCATCCGAGGAACCCGCGTCCGCTCTGGCGGAAAAATTCACCGTTCTGGTTTGGCCAAGAAAAAAGGTGGTATCGGTCGTCACGTCACGAAAGTGGTGAAGC
>JBDSZP010000086.1:0-20622 GCA_039925065.1 Luteolibacter sp. | reverse complement strand
GGGGGGTCAGTGGTCGGGGTGAACCACTGACAACTGGGAACATGTCACAAAATCGGCCATAAAACATCACGTGATCACGTAAATCAGGAATTCCGTAGGTTTCCGGCCGTGGTTGGGTGAAAGAAGATGGTGGGGTCCTGCGATGAGGGCTTGGCGGACGGGCATCGATACCTATGCTGCGCCGCATGTCGAAGTATGCTGGTGAGGAAGTGTTGGTGGTGCCGCGCGCGCTTTTGGATGAAATCGGATCGTTTCAGGGAATTCAAACGGAGGGGCTGGACGCTGCTATCAGTCAGTTGTTGGATCCGGCCAACCACTTTTTCATGGACCGCGGCACCGCCGAGGAGGACCCCAGCCACAAACAACTGATCCCGTATTGCATCTTCCGCTGCGGGGATCGCATCCTCCATTATACCCGCGGAAAATCGGGTGGGGAAAGCAGGCTGCACGCGAAAATTTCCGTGGGCGTGGGTGGCCACGTCAACCCGATCGATATGGGCGAAGGCCGGACGGGAGCGGATGCCTATCATGCTGCCGTGACGCGCGAGATCGAAGAGGAGCTCGATCTGCCCGAGAATCACCAGCACCGCATCATCGCACTGCTCAATGATGAGTCCAATGCCGTGGGGCAGGTCCATTTGGGCGTCGTCCATTTGATCGAGCTCACTTCGGATGCAGTTGCCTCGCGTGAGGATGCGCTGACGGATTTGGGCTTCACCTCGCTGAGCGAGCTTAATGGCGAATGGTTCGAGCGCTTGGAAACCTGGTCCCAACACTGCATCCGACATCTCGCAGATTGCGCGGTCTGAATGCTTCGGATTTGCTCAAATTATTTCTGGAAATGGAACAGTTTGAGCAACAGGGATTCCATGTCGATACGAAAACCGTCTGCCATGGGAACTTCTGCCGAAATGGTGGCGGGATGTGGCAAATCCCAAAATAATCACTTCAAATCAGCAGATTGGGATGGCGATGTGTCCATTTTCTCCTCAACATCACAGCGAATCGAATAACGACATAAATTTCAGTCCGATGCCTTCACCCACCAAGACCGCAAAGCCCAGAATCCTCATTGTCACGCCAGAGATCACCTACCTGCCATCCGGCATGGGAAATATGGCGCAAAGGATGTCAGCGAAGGCGGGTGGGCTGGCGGATGTTTCCGCATCACTGGTCTCCGCCCTGTTCGAGCTGGGAGCGGATGTGCATGTGGCCATGCCGAACTACCGCCGGATGTTCCAAGGCGACATTTTCAGCCTCCACGAAAAGGAATTGCGGAAATACCACGAAGTTCTGCCGGAAGCGCACATCCATCTGGCGGAGGACCGGATTTTTTACTACCGCGAGCAGGTTTATAGCAATCAGTCCGACGAAGCGATGCGCATCGCTCTTGTCTTCCAGCGCGAGGTCATCAATCACATCGTGCCAATGGTCCGTCCGGATCTCATTCACTGCAACGACTGGATGACGGCGCTGATTCCGGCGATGGCACGGCGGCGCGGCATCAAGAGCCTTTTCACCGTTCATAACATCCACACACGGCAGGTCTCGCTCGCGCAAATCGAGGAAGCGGGTATCGATGCTGCGGAATTCTGGATGAATCTTTTCTTCTCCGGTCCGCCATCCAACTACGACCACGCCCGCTCGCACGTGCCGGTGGACCTCCTTACTTCAGGAATTTTCGCCGCGCATTACATCAATACCGTCAGCCCGCGCTTCCTGTGGGAGATCGTCGAGGGCTGGCACTCCGTCGTTCCTGATTCTGTGAGAGCCGAGCTGCGCAGCAAGTACTTCGCCGGGTGTTCGGCGGGGATTCTCAATGCTCCGGACGTTTCCTACAATCCGGAGACCGATGACGCGCTGGTCCAGAATTTCACGATCAAGGATTTCGTCGAAGGAAAAGCGGCGAACAAACTCGCCCTGCAGCGCGAACTCCAGCTCCAACAGAACCCGGACGCGCCGATCTTCTTCTGGCCATCCCGGCTTGATCCCGTTCAGAAAGGCCCGCAACTTCTCACGGAAATCCTCCACCAGCTCGTTTCTGACTACTGGGACAGCAGCCTGCAGATCGTGATAGTGGCTAACGGACCGCATCAGCCTTGGATCGATAAAATCGTCAGCGCCTTTGATCTGAGCGAGCGGGTGGCCATCGTGGACTTCGACGAACGTCTTTCGCGCCTTGCCTACGCTGCCTCGGATTTCATGCTCATGCCTTCATTGTTCGAGCCGTGCGGTTTGCCACAGATGACGGCCCCGCTTTATGGTTCACTGCCTGTCGTGCATTCCACGGGCGGGCTTTACGATACCGTCAATCATCTCAATGTGGAGGAATCGACAGGAAATGGTTTCCGCTTTGATCATTATAACTCCGGCGCATTCCGTTGGGCGATCGATGAGGCGATGAACTTCCACGCGCTGCCCCGCGAGATCCGCGAGCGCGAGATCCGGCGGGTGATGATCGAGAGCGAGAAGCAGTTCAGCCATCATGAGGTGGCCCGCCGCTACATCGCGATTTATGAGGAAATGCTCGCCCGTCCACTCGTCGAGAAAGAGTCCGGCGAAGTGATTAAGGCCATCGCGGAAAGTCTCTCCGAAGGTCTTGTTGAAGCTGATAGGTAATCATCCCGGCGGGTGAAAAATGCGTCGTAGGGGGCTTGCGATCAAGTTGGAATGGCATTGCCCTTTCAAGTCACCACGTTGACTTGATTGCGGCCCTTCGTTCGGCCATTTCCATTTCCCCCTGAATTCTTCCGTGATAGCGGATTGGAATCGTCACAACGATTCCATCTTCAAACCTCGGAAGAAACTCATGAAACCCAAATACACACGCACCGTCGGCCAATCATTACCCGGCCATTTCACCCTTAATCTTTTGCGTGCCTGCCCGGCCATCGCAATTTCCATCATCACCGCGTCCCTAGCAGATGCTGCGAACGTCTGGGACGGCGGAGGTGCGAATGGCAACTGGGGCAGCGTTCTGAACTGGGACAATGACACGCTCCCGGCATTTCCACAGGCATTGACCTTCGACGGCAGCCTTCAGGTTTCAACCAACAACGACCAGGTTGGCGTGGGCGTCACCGGAATCACCTTTCCCGCGACTGCCGGAACTTTCACTCTCGCAGGAAATTCCCTTTCTCTCAGCGGCACCGTCGCCAACAACAGCACCAACCTCCAAACGTTCACCCTGCCGCTGGCTCTGACGGCTGCGCCGACATTCAACGCGGCTTCCGGAAACATCACGCTCAGCGGCGTGATGAGCGGTTCCTTCGGTTTTACCAAATCAGGAACAGGCACGCTCACCATCTCCGGCGCGAACAGCAATACGGGCGGTGCCACCATCAATGCGGGCACGGTCAAACTCGGGGCCAGCAATGTCCTGAGCTCCACCGCAGGCATCACCTTTGGGAATAGCGCGACAGGCACCCTTGATCTTGCCGGATTCAGCCAGAACACGGGTCTGTTCGGAGCGGCCGCAGCCAACAACGCGGGAACGGCGGGAACTGTTACGAGCAGTGCTGCCGGTGGTTCACTAACCATGAATGCGGGCAACAGCACCGCGTCCAACTTCAGTCAGGTCCAGATTACCGGGCAGTTGGCTCTCACGATCAGCGGGAACAATGCAGGTAATCTCCAGCTCCAAAACAGTGCGAATACTTTCAGCGGTGGACTGACGATCAAAAACAATGGCGTGGCGGTTCTCAGCACCGCCAATCTCGCCGTAGCGGGTGGGCTCACGGGACAGGCGACGGAGGGCCTCCGTACTTCGACCGCCGGCGCCTTGGGAGCGAATGGCATCAGCCTCGACAATGGGCAGTTATTTTTAACGACATCCCAGAACGTGACCAATGCCATCAGTGTCTCCTCGCGTGGCGGCGTCTTTCACATGGAAGGTACTGGTAATGCGACCGGTGGTTTCACCGGTGCGATTACCAATGCCAGTGGCCTTGCGATTGTGAACAGCAACTCAGGGAACAACAATATCATCAAGATCGGCGTGGTCAGCGGGTTCAACGGAACCATGGCTCTGGATACAACCAACCTCGGCGGTGTCGCTTTCAATGAAACCAGCCTTGGAAATTCCAACATGAACCTGCTTTGGTTCGGCAATAGCGGCAATGGTGGAACCGGACGGGTCCAATACCGCGGGACTGGCGACGCAACGCTGACCTTTGGCGAGCTCAACAATCTCAACAGCGGAGCAGTCGGTTCCACCTTCAGCGGTGCGATGGAAAATGCCATCGCCGCGACGACTGCGACGTTTTCCATCGGAAACAGCAATGCCACGCCCGCGACATTCCAGGGAGTCATCCGCAACGGTTCCGGCACGGTAGCAATCACCAAGACCGGAATGAACAATCAGATTCTCTCCGGAGGTAATAGCTACACCGGAGCAACCACCATCAATGGTGGAACTCTAACGATCATCGGTAGCCTCGCCTCCGGCAGCGCGGTCGCTGTCAACTCAACCGGGAAGCTCGCCCTTGCCGGTGGTACCGTGGGCGGAGCCGTCACTGTGGCAGGTGGCGGGACACTCGCAGGCCGCGGCAACATCGGCGGGGTAGTTACTCTTGCCAGCGGCAACTCTGCCGGGACACGCAGCACGGTCGACATGGTGGACAGCACCATCGCCAGCCTGTTTCTCACCGATCCTTCCGGCCTGACCATTGGTGGCTCGGCGGGAAATTCCAATACGCTCAATTTCGAAACAGGCGGAAGCACGACGGACAGCATCGACCTCGGTGTGAATGCTCTCAACGTCGGTGCGGGTGGCGCCACGATTTCCATCACCAGCCTCGGAGTTACCGGAGGACATACCTACGACCTCATTACCTTCGGCAGCGGGACCGGAGCGGGATTTGTGACCGGAACGGGAACCACAGTTGGCGGGCTGACGCTTGCTAATCCCAGCCTCGCCTTCGGAGTGACCGGAATCCTCAATGTCACGGCCACAGCGGTCCAACTCATCACCTCCGGCGCGTCGTCTCCGGCGAGTGCCTACTGGTCGGGTTCAAAGGGCAGCAGTTGGACATCCAACTCCGGTGGCAGTGGAAATTTTACCACCACCGCTCCGGGCGGCACGTTCATCACTACCCTGCCAGGCAGCAGCACGAATGTTTTCTTCGCGAACAACTCGCCAACCAATCTATCAAATAGTCTGGGTGGAAATTTTGATATCAACAGCCTGACTTTCCTGGCCGCTACTTCCGGTGCTTCCACGATCACGGGAGCTAACATCCTGTCCGTGGAGACGGGCGGCATCACCTTGCAGGCCGGCAACGGCGGAGCCACGCTCGGGATGACAACCCTGACGCTTGGCGATGATCAGACTTGGACGAACAACAGCTCGAATCCCCTAACCGTGACTGCGACGGTCAATGGAACTCTCAAAAACCTCACACTCGCCGGGAATTCGATCAATCTCGGTGGCTCGTCCTTCACTTGCGGAGCCCTCACTGTGAACGCGAATCTCAATGTCGCTGGGACCAGCCTGACCATTGGGGATTTTGATGGATCCGGCTCCATTTCCAATACCGGCGTCGCGGCAACGGTCAACGCCACCATTGGAAATGATTCCACCTACGCCGGCATCATCGCGGACGGCGGAGCTGGAACGGAGCTGTCCTTGATCAAGAACGGTCCGGCCTCACTCACCCTGAGCGGTGCCAATAGCTATTCGGGCCTGACTTCGGTCAATTCCGGAACACTGGTACTCGGCAGCAGCTCAGCGTTGGGCAACACCACGGGTGGGACGAGCGTGGCGAACTCGGGAACGATCGACCTCAATGGACAATCCATCAGTGAAGTGTTGAGTGTCACCGGAACAGGAGCATCGGGCGCCGGTGCCATCATCAATAGCAACACTTCCGCTGCCGCATCCTTGGACTCCGAAATCACCAACGGTGCCCCGATGACCGTCGGTGGCGATGGTGCCCTCACTCTCCAACGCGTGAAAGGCGGAATCGGGCCGACGATTCTAACGAAGGTAGGGGCGGGCGAGTTGACCTTGGGCAACGGTGCCACCAGCGGCCATATGAATCTGCTTTCTCTGGATGTCACCTCGGCCAGCACGGTCAATCTGGGAATCAGCAGCGGCAACTTCATCGTCGCGGACCGCGGTCTCCGCGTCACCGGCGGTGGTGTGGTTAGATACGCGGGTTCCAGCACGAACATGCTCGTCGATGCCTGTGAGGTGATCCTGACCAACGGAACTCTCGACTTGAACGGGAAGACCGACACGATTGGTAAAATCACTCTCGGTGATGGCACGAACAATGGCGTGATCAGCGGAGGCAGCGCCAGCATTCTCACGGTTCAAAACACCTATAATACCTTCAATACGAACACCTCCGGGCTAACCAGCAGTATCGAACTTCGCAGTGGATCGATTGATGCGGTGATCGCCGCCGGTCCGACGGTAGCTGTGAACAAGACCACTCTGGGCACGGTCACGCTCACCGGATTGAACACCTACACCGGAAACACCAATGTTACCGAAGGCACGCTGTCACTCAGCCAGCCATTCCTCGCAGACACGTCCAGTGTGGCGATCGGTGCGACCGGTGTGCTCAATCTGACCCATACGGATACCGATGAAGTCGCAGCGCTGACGATCAACGGCGTCGTGAAAGGAAATGGCGTTTACAGCGCACTCACCGATCCCGGTTTCATCACCGGCACTGGAAAAATCCGTATCGGCCCTGCGCTGGCTGGCTATGCTTCGTGGTCCGCTGATCCCACCAACGGCCTTACCGCGGGTGTGAACGATGGTATGTCCGCAGATCCCGATGGCGATGGAATCGTCAACCTGCTCGAATACATCCTCGGAGGAATTCCGGCGGGTACCGGCGCTTCGAACACGTCCATCCTGCCCGCTGAAACAATGGACGCTACCAATCTGACCCTGACGTTCCGCCGTTCGGATCTATCGGAAAGCGACACCACCCTGACTGTCCAGTGGTCCACGAACCTGACCACTTGGAATGACTTCGCCACCATCGGTGCTGCGAGTGCCCTTCCTGCCGTTACAGTCACCGAGGATTCCCCGACCACAGCGTTGGATACCGTGAGTGTCGCGATTCCCCGCAGTAATGCGGTGGGCGGCAAACTCTATGCCCGGATTCACGCCACCAATCCTTGATCTCGCGGGGTGAATGGGTTGCTCAGTCACCAAGCCGCCGGAGTTCAATGGACTCCGGCGGTTTCCGTTTGGTTCATCAACGTAGCCCGGACATTCCTGTCTGGGCATCTGCTGTGGCTTGCGAAAAATGCCCGTATCACGCTCGCGGGTTGAGCAAGGAGGGATTCTCTATCAGTCCTGCGCTGTGGATTTCAGCGGAAGTGATTTGCCATCGACCCACGAACCCTCCACGAGGATCTGGCGGAAAATTTTCGGAATGCCCAGCGCTCCATCGTTGATCAGCGAGTTGAGCATCAGAAAGCCGACCCGCCCGATTTCCACCGCATTTTGATCGATGCCCGAGTCCGCCCTGCCATCCAGCACGGAGGTGACCGCCAAGCCGAAACTGTCGGGAACGCTCATTCCGGGTGCGGCCCGTTTCAAGAGATCCAGGAAATCGATGACATCGGTGAAAATCGCATCCGGCCGATGTTTCTCCAGCCAACTGGCGAAGGCTTTTTTTCGTTCACCCGGTGCGAATCCGTTAGTGATGAAAACGGGCAGCCGCTCGCTTTCAGCGATGCTGCGTTGGGCGATCAGATAGCCGGCTTCGAACAGTTGGCCTCGCTCATGAGTGTCGTCCTCATCCGTCACGAAGCCGATCCGCTGGTAGCCGCGCTCGCGCATCCTGCGGAAGGCTAGCATCGTATTTGCCACCTGATCCGCCGTCACGATGTGGCTTTGCGGGGTTTGCAAGGTTCTACCGAAGCGCACGATCGAATATTCTTCCCATGGGAAATCACCCCAATCCGGATGATCCTTGTGAGGTGGGATCAGCAGGCCCCGAATTCCGCGGGTGGATAAAATCTGGTGCAGACGTTTTGGCGTGAGATCACCGCCCAGACAAAATTCTTCGAGTCGGTAGCCAAACTTGTTCGCCGCTGCGCTGGCACCTTTCCAGTAAAGATCGAACTCCTTGTAGGTTCTCAACTTTTTTGGGTCATTCCATCCATTGATCCAGCCAAGCTCCGCCGAGATGGGTTGATCCGATTTGCTTTTCCGGTAGTTAGATAGGGCCGCCAGCATCGGGTCCGGTTTGTAGCCCAGCTCCAGCGCGGTTTGTTTTACTTTTTCGCGGACAGCCTCCGAAATCCGCGGGTGATTCCGCAACGCCAGCGAGACGGTGGAATGGCTGATATTGAGGAACTTCGCGATATCGCGCAGGCTCAAGCGGGAAGGGGAGGGTTTTGCGTCCATGGGTTGACTCAATTGGATTTTACTCGGAATGACGGGAGGTTTCCAATGTGATCTCTTGGAAGTCACCAGTGTGACTGACTCCATTCCCATTCCACAAGTCCCCGATTTGGAGGATGCATTTTGCTGTCGGAATTTCCTTCCGTAGCGGGGATGGGAAGAATTTGAACCGCCAAGCCAAGGTCGCCAAGACGCCAAGGAGATGAATAGGGGACCGAAACTCTTCACGGACCGCGAAACTTTATTTCGCCCGCGAAGCGAGCTGTCTCAGAACAGCGCCAGAAAAGATTTTTTCATCGCCAAGGCGCAAAGATCGCCAAGGGACGCGAAGTCAAGATGCTGGCAGTCCGCAATTTGGAGTGACTGATCAATCGGTCACTGTGTTACCCATGGATCACTCGGCGCGCGAAAGTCTTGTGATGCCGCGCTTGAGGAGCTGGGTGTCCACGGTGGTGGAAACGTTTTCATCGAGATAGACGGTGAAATTTTCTTCTGCAAATTCAATGGAATGCAGCTCGGTCAGGTTGCCTTTGAACGCATCGATCAGGCTTTTCATGTTCCTGATTTCCTTGCCGTTCACTTTCCGCACGGTCAGGTTGCGCAGGCTTTCGTAGCCGACGGTGGCTGGCGTGGGAATCGATCCGCTGAGGAAGATGATCCTGTCGACTTTTCCTTCATATTTCTCGGGGTTTTCCAAGGCATCGAGGAAATTGAGCGGTGCGCGGGTGCTCCAGTCCTCGCCAAAGGATTCCAGCAAAGGGCGGGTGAGTTCCTGGAAAATAAGGCCTCCCTTGATAAGGAAGTTAGGAGCTTTGCCAAAAGTATAGCTGGGGACGAGATGGCTGCTTTCCTCTTCGCGGGTGAGAGTGGCTTTGACCTCCAACGGCTGGCCATCGCGCAAAAGTGATAGGGTGACGGTCTCTCCGGTGGATTTCTCGCCACGGATCAGATGACCCCAGAACAAGCTGCCGTAATTCGGATGCTGATAGTAGCCGCGACGGTCGATCGGATGGCCGTCAAGAGAAAGCAGGACATCGCCGCTTTTCACGCCAGCCAGATCCGCTGCGCCGCCCTTGCGGACGCTGCGGATGTAGAGCCCGCCCTGATCATCGGTGAGTTTGAGCCATTGGCGAAACGAGGCGTCCTCGGTTTTGGCGATGGAAATGCCGAGGCTCGGGAAGCCCTTGTAATTTCCTCCCGCAGCTTCCTTGAGAAAGCGGGCGACGATGTCGGTCGACGCCACATCGCAGATCTGGTCCTTCGAGTTATAACTGATCAGCACGCCGGCCAGTTTTTCATTTTGCAGGACGGGCAATGAGTAGCTGCTGGCGGCGCTCTGCATCGATGCTTTGACGAGGTAAGTCAGGAAGCTTTGCCCAGGCAGAAAATTCGACGCAACGTCGATGCTCTGGAGCGCCCCGGGTGTCAGGATCGACTGGCCATTGTCCTCGACCTGAAGAATATCCAGCGTCTGGCCGATCTTCGCCGGGACAGAGATTTCAAGCGGTGTGGTCTTTTCAAACAACACGCTGCCTTCCTGTTCGGAAACGGGTCCTAGCAGGGCAAGGTTCGCCTCGTAGTCCACGGCGATCACCTTCGCCTGTGCGAAGCGGGTGCCGTCGGTGGATTCGAATTCCAGATAGGTGGAGTCCGCGACGAGTTCGGAGGTGGTGAGCACCTGTTGCGGACCGACGATGGCGGCGAGTGCCCGGCGGTGGTTTGGGGTATTCTTTTCCCACGGTTGGGCCGGGCTCCAGGATTGTTGGGTCGAATTGATGCGGACGACCGAGTTTTTTGGATCAACCTTGGCTTTCACCGACGGAGCGGTTTCCGGCGTTGAGGGAGGAGTCTTGGCTGAGGATTCCTGTTTTGGAGGCTGGCATGCTGACAAGGCTAGCAGCACGGGAAGGAGGAGGAGCGGACGCATGGAGAGGTGGAGAGTTTTTGGAAATTACTTCAATCCGAGCACGTCCTGCATGTCGTAAAGTCCGACGGGTTGATCCTTCAGCCACAGCGCCGCACGGACGGCACCGGATGCGAAGGTGAGGCGGGAGGAGGCTTTGTGGGTGATTTCGAAGCGTTCGCCATCCGCTGCAAAGAGGACGGTGTGGTCGCCTACGACATCGCCGCCACGCAGTGTGTGCATGCCGATTTCACGAGGCTTGCGCGGACCGACGTTTCCAAAACGGCCATGGGCAATGTCGTCCGTATAGGAGGTGCCGGTCTCCTCGTTGAGGATTTCCAGAATGCGGCGTGCCGTGCCGGAGGGGGCATCGATCTTGTGTTTGTGGTGCATTTCCGTCACCTCGATATCGAAACGGTCCTGCGTGAGGACGCGAGCTGCCTGGCGGGTGAGCCAGAAAAGCGTGTTCACTCCGACGGAAAAATTGGACGCGTAAACAATCGGGATCGTCTTCGCTGCTTCATAAATCACGGCCCGTTCCGCATCGGTGTGGCCGGTGGTGCCGATGACAAGGCTGGTGCCATGTTTCAGTGCGGTTTCAACAAGCGGAATGGTGAACGTGGGGAGCGTGAAATCGATCACGCAGCCTGCCGTCGAGATCGCGAGGTCGAGATCCTCACCGGTGCGATGCGTGGCAGCGACTTGGACCTCAGGTTGTGCGGCGGCTGCTTGGATGACGGCTTGGCCCATGCGGCCGGATTTTCCAGTGACGAGAAGATTGAGCATTTCGGTATTCAGATAGATTTTTAATTTCAGATTGTCAGTTTTCCCTCAGTCCTCCCAGATCATGTGTTCGAGCTGCAGGTGGCTGGCTTGTTCGGCGGCATCTTTGGCCTTGGGGCCGTTGAAGGATGCGATTTTTTTTGCGCAGGCGATGGCGGCCTGCCAACGGCCTGCCTTTTTCAATAGTGCGAGTGCTCGAAATCCACATTGCTCGAAGTAATCCCATTCGACGGGCGGCGTGGTGGTTTCCAAGACCGAGTAATAGGCGATGAGGGCCTGGCCTTCGCGCTTCTTCGTCGGGTCTTTAGGGTCTGGCATTTCCTCGAGCGCCCTCCCTCTGAGATATTGCAGGCGGTAGGTGAGTGCAGGGTATTTTACCGCCAAGGGCAGGAGTTGATCGTAGATTTCCAGTGTCTGCGCATAGGAATTCGGGCTGGTGCTGCCGAGGGCGTAAAGCGCGTCACCTAGCAGAAGTCCGACCGGCAGGCGGAGCGGATCGGCTTTAGGGAGTGAATCGAACCACTTGCGGAGAAACGCCGCAGCCTCCGCATAACGGGACAGGTTCTTGATCAGGTGATCCGCCTTCTCAAGCTTGGCGATCGATAGCAGCGGACCGGGCAATGCGACCGCCTTGTCGAAGAGTTTCAATGCCTGTTCCTTCGACGATGGGGTGGGGACAAGTGCCGCCGAGCGGGCCGCCAGGAGCCAGGCCGCTTGGGCGCGTTCGGGATCGGAATCGGAAAATGCGAGGTTTTCGAGAGCCAGCCGGGCCAGATTGTAGTCCTTCGTTTCAAACAAATTCCGGCCAAGCGTGAGGGTGGCATCCGCGGCCTCCGGGGTGCCCGGATAGGTTGCGATCATCGAGCGGGCGAGGGCGATGGTGGCGGCCGGATCGTTGGACAAATCCGCAATCCGGAGGCGGACGAGGGCGAGTTTGGCGGGGGGCAGGGCGGCACTTGCCTCAGCGCTGGCGGTAAGGGAATCGAGCTGCTCACTGGCGAACGACAGGTCTGGCGGTTGGCTTGTTAGCGCTGCTTCCGCCATGGCGAGACGTGCTTCGGCGGCTCTGGGATGGTCCGGATATTTCGCCAGAAATTCCTCGATTGCCTTTCTCGATACGTCCGGCGGCGTGGTTGAAAGCGCGCGTTCCAGTTCGAGATCGGCTTCCAATTCCTTGTCCTGTGGAACCCCGTTTTGCAGGATCTGCGTGACGCCATTCAGTTCTCCACTGCGGAGGCGGGCGATGCCGGCATTCAGCCTGGCGGCTTTGGCTGGTCCATCGGTTAGTGCCGACGCCGCTTCGTCGAAAAGCTGGAACGCCTTTTTCGGATCGCCGTTCAGATAAGCACTGCGCGCTTCGAGAAATGCTGCCTCGCCACGCAGCGCCGGTGATTTTGTAGTGTCGCGCAGCGTGTCCAACAGGGCCAGCGCGTGATCGGCCGAACCTTCATCAAGCAACCATCGCGCCATTTGATAGAGCGCCAGATTGGCGAGGGAATGATCCGGGTATTCCAAGCGCAAGCGGTCCATGAGAACACGTGCGTCCCATTTTGATTTCGGAGTGTTGATCCGATGCAGACCGATTGCCTGGGTGAAAAGCGAGTAGGCCAGAAGGTCATTCGGAATGCTTTCGATGGGCCATGCTGCGGCGGAACCCGTGTCAGGCGAGTTGGTAACCGGGCCCAACGCTGGCAACTCTGATGGTCTGATCTCGGTCCATTTGGCGAGCTGTTCGAGGATCGGATCAGTGAGGGGCGGGGAGTCGGGCAGCCATTGTTCGAGGCGCTTGAATGTGGCATCCAGCACGGGTGAATCCGGGTTGGCCTGGATGAATGTCAGCAGGTATTTCGCCGCGCCTTCCTGATCGCCCTGGGCTTTCAGCGCATCGGCATATCCGATGACCGCGGAGTGGTGGCGGGCGAGAGTCTGCCCTTGTTTCTGGCTGACAAGAGCGAGGAAAGCATTGGCGGCTTCGGGAAAATGACCTTCCTCGAGTAGCAGATTGGCTTCAAGAAACGCAGCGAGTGGTCGGTCTTTCACTGAGACCTGGTCACCGAGAGGCATCCGCTTGCGGGCTTCGGCAGCCTGCTGCAGATCGAGTAGAATTTCCACTTCGAGCAGCCTCGCGTGGTTGGAAATTTGGGGATCAGCCTCATTGGCGAGGTTCTCCAGGGTTTCCAGTGCGCCATCGGATTTTTCGAGCGCGAGTAGCAGGTTGGCTTTGGAAAATCCGGCTTCCGTGCGATAAGGAGCTTTCGGATCGGCCAGCAGTTGGGAAAAAATTTCCACCGCCTCCGCGAAATGGCCTGTTCGGGCGATGGCCTGGGCTTTCCAAAAAAGGCTTTCGGGATTTTTCGCAACGAACGACAGATTGAGGCATTCGAGCGCTTCGGGAGATTTTCCCGCACGGATCAGGGATTCCGCAAGGCGCACGCCCACTTTGGCTTTTTCGTCTGCCGTGAGCGATGGATCGGCGAGGCATTCGCGAAAACGTGATTCAGCGATCTCCCACAAGCCGCTTGCCAGCGCGTCATCGCCCTTTTGCTCAAGCACGGCCACGCCTTGCCCGGGCAGGGCGGACTGCGAGGCGAGCAGAAAGAGTGAAAGGAGCGGCCACAACTTCATTGGACGCGCGAAATCTAGGAGCATGTCACTTCCATTGCCAGCCCGGATGCTTGAAAAACCATGCTTTAGCCGCAGGTGCCGAACAGGCGATCTCCCGCATCGCCGAGACCCGGCAGGATATAGCCGCGGCTGTTCAGGCAGCGGTCCAGACAGGCGGCATAAACCGGCACTTCCGGATAAGCTTCCCCCAGCGCGGAAACGCCTTCGGGGGCTGCCACCAAACACGCGAACCGAATGGAAAGCGCACCCACTGCCCGCAAACTGCGGATGGCTTCGATGGCCGAGCCTCCGGTTGCCAGCATCGGATCAAGAATGATGATGTCAGACTCACCCAAGGACGGCGGATGCTTGAGATAATAGGGTTCCGGTACCAAGGTTTCCTCATTGCGGGCCAAACCGATGTGCGCCACCGAGGCCTGCGGAATCAGATCGAGAAAACCGTCCAGAAATCCCAATCCCGCACGTAAAACCGGCACAAGGATGATTCCTTTGGTCATTTTCACGCCGGAGGTGATTTCCAGCGGTGTGACACATTCCTGAATCGTCGTTTCCAGATTCGCAGTGACAGCCGTCACCATCAGCGAGGCGACCCGCCGGACCCTTTGTCGGAATTCCGGGGAAGGGCACTCCGGGTCGCGCAGTTTCGTCAATTCTTCGGCAATGAGCGGGTGATCGACGGTGTGGAGCATATCAATCTTTTTGAGAGAGCAGTTTCCGAAGGTCTGCAATCGGTAGATTCAGTGTCTTGGAGGCTTCCTTGAGATCGCCGTCCGCACGTTCGAGAATGCGCTTGGCGATTTCGCTATTCAGCCATTCGAGCAAATCCGTGTCGGTCGGCGCGGCATTGATCAGTTGATCCATCGCGGTGGTGAAACCGACCGAAGCCTTGCGAGGCGCGGATGCCAACGGAATATCGGCAGGCAGGAGAATGCTGGATGAGGCCAAGGCACAAGCGCGGGCGATCGTGTTTTCCAACTCGCGGACATTGCCCGGCCAGTTGTGGGCTTGCAGCGTGGCGGTCGCTTCCGCAGAAATCCGGATGCGGGCCATGCCGTTTTTCTTGGTGATCCGTTGAAGGAAATATTCGGCTAGCAGCGGGATATCTTCCAACCGTTCGCGCAGGGCCGGGATCTTGATTTCCACCACATTCAGGCGGTAATAAAGATCTTCGCGGAAACGTCCGGCGGCGACTTCTTCTGCCAGATTCTTATGGGTCGCCGCAACGATGCGCACATCCGTGGTCAGCGTTTCGTTCGCGCCGACACGGGAAAATGAGCCGTCCTGGAGAACGCGCAGAAGTTTCACCTGGATCGAAAGCGGCATGTCGCCGATTTCATCCAGAAAAAGCGTGCCGCCGTCCGCTTGTTCGAAGCGTCCCGCACGACGGGCGATGGCTCCGGTGAACGAGCCTTTTTCGTGGCCGAAAAGTTCGCTTTCCAGGAGATTTTCCGGAATGGCACCACAGTTGATGGTGATCATTTCCTTCTGCCTGCGGGGACTGTACTCGTGCACGGCTTTCGCAACGAGTTCCTTGCCGGTGCCGCTTTCTCCGGCAATGAGAACCGGTGCATCGGAACGGGCGACGCGGCCGACGAGCTTGAAAACTTCCTGCAGTGCGCGGGAAATACCGATCATTTTCACCCGGCCATCGTGCTTCGGCAATTCGGCCACGGGTTGGTCCGCACTGCGGCGGTCATCCTGCGTTTGCAGCGCGGATTCCACGACCGGGCGGAGTTCGAAAGCGAGGGATTCCTTGCGCAGCACATCGTGGGCACCGCGTTGGGTGGCTTCGATGATTTGGCCTGTCGTCGGAAAGCCGGCGGTGAGCACGACCAGCGTTTGCGGGCTTTGCTGCATGATCCGTCCGAGCAGCTCCATGCCGTCGAAGGGTTCCATGTCCATCGCGGCGACCACGACGCTGACCGCCGTTTTCTCAATGACCTTGATGGCATTCGCCGCATTATCGCAGCGCAGAACCCGAAGGTTCTTGGCTGAAAGGTGTTTCGTGGCCCAATCTAGGAAATCCAGATCGGGATCGACCAACAACAGGGTATCTTCAGTGGAATTTTCCGGCATCGCGAAGGCGGGGGAAGTGAAGCAGGGCCAAGCCGATTGGCACGATAAAAAAATCCGGCGATTAGACGACCGTTTACTCAAAAAAACGCTTGAGTGCGCGTTGCTCGGACGGATCGAGCGAATCGCGCCAGACTCGGTCGCCTCCTTTGCCGGTGGCTTCTGTGTTTCCGCCTTTGGAAATACTGGAGGCGGAGCGGTCCACTTCATGCTCGCCGTCCTGAAGCTCCAGCAAGTCGCCGGGGGTGGAACGGGAGAGGTCCTTGGCTTCGAGGCCGGTGAGCTTGCCGGTTTCGACCGCGTTTTTTTCCGCGCCGAGCACGCCGGGAGCATGGCCCGGGCCGCGATCCACGCCGCCGTTGCCGTTTCCTTCTCCGTCACCATCGCCTTTTCCGTTTCCCTGACCCTCCTTGTCGCCGTCGCCTGCGAGAAGTTCGTCGGACCAATCATCGCCTTGGCCCTGGCCTTCGCCGTTTTTCATGGCTTCCTGATTCTTTTTAAGATTTTCGCGGAGTTGTGCCATTTGCTCGGGGCTGAGCTTGGCCATGTCTTTCAGGTCGAGGGCTTTCATCTGCTGCAGCAGTTTCGAGTTTGGCTTCATCGCACCGTTTTGCAGGCCTTTCAGCGCTTGGTCGAAATCCTCCATCATGCGGTTCTTCTCCGCCTGTCCGGCGGTTCCGGCGTTTTTCTCGATATTTTCGAGCGCTTTTTCCGCACGGCCGAGTTCGCGCTCGACGCGGTCCGTCTCCGCGCGGTGGGATTTTTTCAGCGAATCCGTGGCTTCCAGAGACGAATGGCTGAACCATTGTTCTTCTTCCTGGGACTTGAGTTCTTCGAGGCGTTTGCGCGTGTCTTCGAGGTATTTTTCATCGACGACCTCTTCCTTGGTGAGTTTGTCCAATTCCGAACTGAGCTGTTTCCACGCCTGTGGTTGCTCGGGTCCGGCCGAGCCGTTGGTGGCGTGGGTAGGGATCGGGATCAGCAATCCGGCAGCCAATAAAACCAGCGCTCCCAGCGGCGGGACCAACAACCGCGGCCATTGCCAGCTCAGTCCCGCATCCACCGCACTGACCGGTTCCGGCCATGGGGCTACTCCCGCCGTCGCGGCGGTCAGTGCATTCCTCATCCGCATCGCCGCCTCGATTCTCACCAGCGATTGCTCCGGCATTTCAAATTTCCGTGCCGCCCATGCCCAGCAGGCAAGCGCCAGCACGGTGATTGTGCTACCGGCCACAGCGACCATTTGGGCCATTGAAATTCCCGGCAATTCTCTCCGGACCACCAGAATACCGCAGGCCCCTGCCAACGAAAGCACCACTAGCGGGCCGGAAAATGTTTCCAGCCACCAGCCGAGATTCACCCGACGCGCCACCTGCCGCGCCCGCGCCTGCCAATGGTCGCGATGGCTGTTTTCCGTAGTGGTTGTCATGGCCGGGAAAATAACCGCAGGCTTCGGAAAAGCGATGGGAAAAACAGCACCGTGGCCTCGGACTTACCGTCGGGTTTGAATGAGGCGAAATCGTTTGAATCCAATGCTGGGTTTGCGCCTCCGTCTGATTTTGGTTTGGCGAATTACCAATCCACAATATGAACCATCATTCCTTCCCATCTATCGCTTCAGTTGCTCTAACGATCATGCCAATGCTTGCGAGCGGCCTTCATGCGGAACAAGTCAACGGCAACCATTTCGATAACGCGATCCTGGTGGCCAACCGGCCCGAATTCAAACCCACGGCTTTTGTCGACCAGCAACTCGTCAATCCGTGGGGCCTCGCGCTGCGGCCTCCCGGAGCAGGTGGGCACATCTGGACGAGCAACGCCGGCAATGCCAGCACCTCGCTCTACATCGGCGATGTGAATGGAAAGCCGCTCTCTCAGGATGGCCTCAAGATCGTGAGTATGGCTGCTCCGCTCATTTCTTATGAAGACGGGCTCATCAATATCACAGGCCAGGTTTATAACGCCGCCAGCGACGTTCCCGGACAGCCGGTGGAATTCTTCGTCAAAGGGGCTGCAAGCGATTTCACCAGCGGGAAAGCAGTCCCGTTGGGCGAGGTTTCGGGATCCGCGAAGTTTGTCTTCGTCTCCACGGAAGGAACCATCCACGGCTGGCGCGCGAAGACGGCCGAAAGCATGGACACCGCCATCATTCTCAAGGATTATTCGGACCATGGAAAGGATCAGGACAAGACCTTGCCCCATCTTGCCGCCTTCACCGGAGTCGCAATGACGACCCAATCCTTCACGACCGATGCGGCAGGCAAGCCCGTCGCGGACAATCGGCTTTACGTAACCGATTTCCAGAACAAGCGCATTCTCACCTTTAACAACCGTTGGGAGGAAATTACCAAAGAGGTTCACTTCCAGCGTCCGGCGGGACTGCGCGAAGATTTCAGTCCCTATAACATCCAATGGATAGGAGATAAACTCTACGTCGTGTATGCGGTGGTGGATCTCGGGGCGGATGAGGCCGCAGTCGATGTTCCTGGCAAGGGCAACGGCCACGTCGCCATCTATGATCGCGATGGCCATCTCCTTCAGGAGCTCGCGGATAAAGATTTGCTAGATTCACCTTGGGGAGTCGTCATCGCCCCGCAGGGCTTCGGTGATTTTGGGGGAGATATCCTGCTCGCCAATTTCGGTGACGGCAGCATCGCCGCGTTCAATGCGAAGAGCGGTGCCTTCCATGACTATCTGCGCGATCACGACGGCAAGCTGCTCAACCTCGATGGCATCTGGGGTATGGTCTTCGGAAATGGGGTGGGACTCGGCGATTCGATGTCACTCTACTACACCGCAGGTCCGAACAACGAGCAGGACGGAGTTTTCGGCAAGGTGACGGTGGGGAAGTGAAGGATGATGGTGGATCGCAGGCTACCTCAAGGAGAGGCGGAATCCGTCCGCCTCTACCCATGAAAAGTCGATGAATTGCGTTTACCCTCATCTCATTGGCTCCTCATGGGCATCGACGATCTTGGAATGCCTTCAAAAAAAGCGAGCGTGCCGATGAAGGCACGCTCGCTACAAACAGGCGGAAATTCACCAATTTCCGTGGCGGATCACGCGCGCCGACGGCGCACGAACATGGCCCCGCAAGCCATCATGCCCAACAAGGCGGCGCTTGGCTCGGGGACTGATGTGATGGAGACTCCCGAAAACGCGCCGGTCCCGGAACCCGTTTGCGAGGTCATGGTGCCATACGAGGTTCCGTCGACATTCACAACCAGCAGCGAATCGCCAAGACCACTGGTCGTGATGTTCGTCAGGCTGCTATCCAGAATGGCGAACGAGAACCCGTCCGGAGTCGGGCTGCCGATATTGGTGTCCACGTTCACCGTGAAGCTCAGGGTCGCACCGGGGGTGAAGCCTTGGAAGAACTCGTTGAAAAACGTGGTGGTATCGTTGAGGGAGACCGTCGAATTCAGATCGCCGGATGCAGTCCCCGTATAGTTTTCTGTCGAAGAAGTCGCCGACCCTCCGCCGAAGTTGAAGTTGCTGATCGTGACACTATTGCTTGCGCTGCCGATGAGCTGGAAATCCAACGCGAAGGGTGCTGACGTATTTCCTATCAGAGACGAGGTGTTGACGTCGACGTAATAGGTGACCGCCGCGTGGGCGCTGGAAGCACCGAGCAAAGCGCAGGCTGCGGCAAGCGCGGTGAGTGTGGATTTGAAGGGGTTCTTGTATTTCATATGATGGTTTCTTTGGGTGTATTCGTGTGTGGACGATGTGAGTGTTAGGGGGCTGTGGAGGTGCCGTTCAACGTGCGTGGTGCATAGTCGATCGCGGTGTTGCTGGGGTTGGCAAATTGCAGGGTGACGGTGGTCGAGGCACCCGGTGCCAATGCCGAACCCGGAACGGAGATATATGAATTTCCCAGCGTCGGGAAATTGGCGGTGGTTCCATTGGCATTCGCAAGGCTGACGTTGAAGGTCAGGCTGTCCAACGCCACCGAAAACGGACCGGAAACCTGGCTCGCCTGGTTGTTCTTCAGGGTGAGCTGTTGGGCATACAAGCCGGTCCTGCGATCGCGCACATATCCGCTCCGTGTGACTTGGAGGTTATTGGTCGGTGCGATCTGATGCAGCACGAAGAACTGCCCGCCTTCGACTTGGGAAGTAGTGACACCTGTCGTATAGTGCGCCTGATCGGAACTGATATACCAAGCTTCACCCGGATTGCCCTTATACATCGCGCTGCCAGCCATGATGCCGGTGATATCGATGATTCCCGAGCTTTCTTCGTCGTTGTTGAAGGGCGAGGTCGCCGCAGTGGTGACAGGATTGACACGGTCACCGAAGCGGGCGACGTCGTGTTTGGCGATCATTACCAGATTGCCCGAATTCGTCGTTCCGTTGAAAGTGGCGGGATCAAATTCCCAGACCTTGCCATTGTGCGTGGCACCGCCGACGTCTTCCAACAGGATCATCCGTCCGGTCGCCTTGTTGACGGTCATGTTATCAAACATGTTGACCTTTTGTCCGGCGACTGTCTGACCATCGATGAGCAGATCGACGACGCCGCCCGCGTCCGGATTGGTGATGTCGTCAAACGTCAGACGCCAAAGGCGTGTGCGTCCGATTTGTGATCCCAATCCATCGGCGACCTGATCAAGTTGATCGGTCGTGACGAAATAATATTGGGTGGGGTTGAGGGGATTCCATGCGCCATCTTCCGGTCTTGAAAAGGTGGTGGAAGCCGTTGCGCTCAGATTAAAGCGGGTGCCGTTCGTGATGTTGGTGGCGCGGGTGGTGGTGTTGACCACTTCGGCTGTGCTGCCGACGACATTTACGAATTTCAATGTCCCGTTAGTGAGACCTGCTTTGTCCACTTCGGTGCCCGAGCTTTGTTTGTCGCCCACATA
>JBDSZP010000085.1:0-15483 GCA_039925065.1 Luteolibacter sp. | reverse complement strand
CGAAGGTCGAAGGTCGAAGGTCGAAGGTCGAAGGTCGAAGGTCGAAGGTCGAATGAAGAGAAGAGGAAGAGTTTTGCTCTTAAAAAACCGGCGTCTGACTTTGCGTTGCTTGCGATCTTTGCGCCTTGCGGAGCCCAGCCTCTCTTCCCCGCGTATCCCTCCGCGACCTCCCCGCCTCCGCGTTTCGCGTCACCCCAAAAAACTACATGCCCGTTCCTTGGCGACCTTTGCGGCTTCGCGGTCCATTCATGAGTCCTTTGCCGGGGTGACATTCGGTGGACACGGGCGGACGCAAACTCCATCTTCTGAAAACGTTTTGAGAAAAATCATCCACATCGACATGGATTGCTTTTACGCAGCCATCGAGGAGCGGGAAAATCCGTCCCTGCGCGGAAAGCCGCTTGCGGTGGCGGGGCGCGATCGACGCAGCGTGCTGACGACGGCGAATTACGAGGCGCGGAAATACGGTTGTCGCTCGGCCATGCCTGTCTTCAAGGCGCTGGAACTTTGCCCGCATCTCAGGATCGTGCCCGTGCAATTCGATCTCTACCGCGCGGTGAGTTCGCAGATCCGGGCGATTTTCGGGCGCTTCACGGAGCTGATCGAGCCGCTCTCATTGGACGAGGCCTACCTGGACGTCTCGCATTTGCAAAGCAGCGGGGGAGTGATCGCGAGGGAAATCCGGGCGCAGATTTTCGAGGAAACGCGGCTCACGGCATCGGCGGGGATTTCCTCGAACAAGCTGATCGCGAAAATCGCCTCGGACTGGCACAAGCCGAACGGTCAGAAGGAAGTGACGCCGGAGGAGATTCCGGAATTCGTCGCCGCCTTGCCGGTCGGACGGCTGTGGGGAGTCGGCGGGAAAATGCGTGAGAAGCTTTCCGCCATCGGTGTGGAGACCTGCGCGGATCTGCAACAGCTCGATCAGATCGAACTCTCACGCCGCTTCGGCAAGTGGGGGCTGGAATTGTGGAGCCTGTGCCGTGGTATTGATGATCGTCCGGTCAGTCCGGATCGCACGCGCAAGTCGGTGAGCAGTGAAACGACATTTTCAGAAAACATCCAAGTTCTCCCAGCGCTTATCCCACCGATGCAGGCGATGATCGCCGGGCTGGCGGAGGATCTCGCCGGTCACCACGCCGACCGCGTGATCCGCTCGCTGGTAGTGAAATTGAAATTCGCCGACTTCGACCGCACCACCGCCGAACGGGCGGGGCATGTGCTGGATCATTCGGTTTTCGAGGACCTGCTGGCGGAGGCCTGGCGGCGGGGCAACAACCGCGCCGTCCGATTGCTAGGTGTTGGCGTGCGTTTCGAAGATCCCCAAGAGGAAAACGCGCAGTTGGAGTTTTTTGGGTGCTGAACCTTGGAGTGCGGGGGCAGAGCGCAGCGCCGACACCGCTTTGAATCGTCGGGGTGGTTACGGAGTCGGGGGACGAACCATAGCGGTGTGGCGCTATCGCTTCCCACCGCATTCCATGGGCCTCCAATTCTGGCAGAGCTGCGGTGTGACGTCAGAAACGGTGGTTCAGGATGAACCCGTAGGTGGTGTCTTCCTTGCCGCCGTCCACCACCTTGGGAACAAAATGCCAACTGTTCGGCGTGGCGGGATGTGAAATGGAGACTTTGGGCGCTGCGGCTTTCGTGGCTTGGACGGACTTTGTTTTATCAACGGTGGTCGCCCCGGAAACGCTGACGTAAATTTTTTCCTTGGTGGGATAACCTGTCGGCGGGTGCGCTTTGGGAGGCAAGATGGCGGCGGAATTTGAAAAATGCCGGGGTTCGCCATGGGCGGCGGGCAGGGTGAGGAGGGCGCAGCAGAGGACGGATTTCAGGACTCTTTGAGAAGGTTTTTTCATAAATAATCGAGCAGCCTACACCATTTTTGCTGGGTGTCCATGAGCGGTTTTCTTACGTCATCCTCCGGGGAACTCGTAGTCCAGTGGGGGAAGCATTCCCCATGCCAGATCAGAATTTGCGGCTGACCATGACGGCGTAGGTCGTCCCTTCTTTTCGTGATTCGATCTTGGGAGCGATATACCATTCGTGGGTGGCGTAGGATCCGGCGGCGGCACCAAGGGTTCCGGCGAGGACGTCGAGCGCGGAGAATTTTCCACCGGTCGCGGCTTCGGCGGCTTCACCGAGTGCTGCCTCCGAGGCGCTGACAATGAATCCGGTGAGGGCCGGACGTTTGACTTTGGGACAGTATTTATGCACCACGATGGTTGTGGCGCTGGCGATCACAGCATTTCCCGCAAAGTGGCTGGCTTCAGAAGCAATGCCATCCGAAGCACGAGCTGTGGTGCCGATTAACAAGCCCAATAAAGGGATCCATTTAACTGACTTTGTGAGGTGAGGGTACATGACTGCATGGATTGGGATTTATCCCAAGTTATGCTCATGATTGTCCCGCAGTGTCAACAAAGGAAAGCAGCGCCTCGCTGATGGAGGCGCTGCTGACGAAGTGATAGATCGGGTGAAAACCCGGCTGTTCAGAGGCGTGCGAGGACTGCGTCGCCCATGCCCTTGGTGCCGACTTTGGTCTCACCGGGTTGGCTGGTGGCGATGTCGCCGGTGCGGAAACCGTCGGCGATGGTCTTGGCAACGGCTGCTTCGATGGCGTCTGCGGCTTCGATTTCTCCCAGGGAAAAACGCAGCAACATGGCGAGCGAGAGGATCTGGGCGATCGGGTTGGCGATGCCTTGGCCGGCGATGTCAGGAGCGGAGCCGCCGGACGGTTCGTAGAGGCCGAAGTAGAGGCCGTCCTCGCGTTGTTTTCCTAACGAAGCGGATGGGAGCATGCCGAGCGAGCCGGAGATCATCGCCATTTCATCGGATAGAATGTCGCCGAAGAGGTTTTCGGTGACGAGCACGTCGAACGAACCGGGGCGCTTGATGAGCTGCATCGCGGCGTTGTCGACATACATGTGAGAGAGCTGGACTTCGGGGAATTCCTTGGCGATTTCCACGACGGTTTCGCGCCAGAGGACGGAAGAGGCGAGCACGTTGGCTTTGTCCACCGAGAGCAGTTGCTTTTTCCGGCCCATGGCGGCGGTGAAGGCAACGCGGGCGATGCGCTGAATCTCGCTTTTCATGTAAACCATGGTGTCGAATGCGACGGGTTCGCCGTTGCGCTCCTCGCGGCCTTTCGGGGTGCCGAAATAGACGCCGCCGGTGAGTTCGCGGACGCAGAGGACATCGAAGCCGTCGGCGATGAGTTCCTGTTTGACCGGTGAAGCGTGGGTGAGGGCTGGAAGGCAAACGCCAGGGCGGAGATTGGCGAAAAGGCCGAAGTGCTTGCGCAGCGGAAGGAGCGCACCGCGTTCGGGCTGGATGTCGGGCGGCAGGGATTCCCATTTCGGTCCACCGACGGAGCCGAAGAGGATGGCGTCCGCAGCCTCGCTGGCAGCGACGGTTTCCGGTGGAAGCGGGTGGCCCGTGGCATCGATGGCGGCACCGCCGACGAGGTGCTCGGAGCGGGCGACGGTGAAGCCGAACTTGGCTTCGACGGCGTCAAGAAGGCGAAGTGACTCGGCCATGACTTCGGGGCCGATGCCGTCTCCGGCGAGGATCGTGATACGGTGACTGCGTGACATGCGCGGGAAAATGGCGGGCGATTCGCAAACTGGCAAGATGAAGTGAAGCGAAACGCGGAGGCGGGAAAAACCTGGGACAAAGATTTTTTCACCGCCAAGACGCCAAGGTCGCCAAGTCAAAGAGATGGAAGAGTTTTGCTCCCCAAAACCCAGCATCTCTTCCCCTGCGTATCCCTCAGCGCCCCCCCGTCTCCGCGTTTCGGTTCACTCCAAAAACCACATGACCGACTTTGCCTCCCGTGGCGATCTCCCCGCCTCTGCGTTTCGTTTCGCATCATACCTCGTTTCACTCAACCTTGGCTTGCGAAGCGATCGGGATGCGATCATCGTCTCTGTATTATGCAGGCCGTCACCGATCGATTGAGGAATTTTCTCCAATATGTGGCCGTCAAGTTGATCGACGAGCCAAGTCAGGCGCAGCTCAAAGTGGCGGAATTGGGGCCCAAAAGGCTGCGTTTCAAGCTGGTCCTGGCGCAGCCGGACGTGGCGATGTTGATCGGGAGAAACGGCTTCACTGCCTCGGCGATCCGCAGCCTGCTCAAGGCGGGGGCGGAAAAGGAAGGTGTGCAGGTTTCATTGCAGATCCACTCGCATGAGGAAGAGGAGGAAATGCTGGCGCGGGGTGAGGGGTAATGAAGTAGCCTGTCACGCGCCTACACCGGTCTATCAGTTCAGACGGCCCGTCTGAAAAAGGCAGGGACCGTTCTCCGCAACGGTCCGGCGAATGGCACGAGAACGCATCCGCCCATGAAGTGCTTGAAAATCCGCCCATGCTCGGCTTGTTCGCTTTCCATTCCCTCGCCCGCCTCGAAGGTCGATCCCTGCCTCGCCCCTTTTTCAGACGGCCTGTCTGAAAAAGGCAGGGACCGTTCTCCGCAACGGTCCGGCGAATGGCATGAGAACGCATCCGCCCATGAAGTGCTTGAAAATCCGCCCATGCTCGGCTCGTTCGCTTTCCATTCGCCGGACCGCTCGGAGATCGATCCCTGCCTTCGCCTGCCCAGACAGGAATGTCTGAATCACGCCGTCGCCAGACACCCCGGGCAGTTCTGTGCGAAATGGTGTGGCTCGATTTCCTCCAATGATGGCGGGCGATCGGTGAGGCAGAGTGCCGGTTTTCCAATCTGGTTGCGGGCTTTGAACGAACACCCGGCAGGCGGACGCGAAAGATCGGGCGGCAGGCCGGGGATGGTGTAGAGCGGCTCGCCCTTGGCGTGGGCGGCGGGGATGGATTTCAGCAACGAGCGGGTGTAGGCGTGCAGCGGGCGGCGGAAGAGATCGGCTTTCGGCGCGCTCTCGACGATGCGTCCGGCATACATGACGTTCACGTGATCGCACATTTCGGAGACGACGGATAGATCGTGGGTGATGAAAATCACAGCGGTGCCGAGCTGCTTCTGGCGATCCCGGATCAGATCGAGCACCTGCTTCTGCACGGTGACATCGAGCGCGGTGGTTGGCTCGTCACAGATCAGCAGCTCGGGGCGGGTGATCAGTGCCATGGCGATCATCACGCGCTGGCGCATGCCGCCGGAAAACTCGTGTGGATAGGAATGGATGCGTTTGGCAGCATCAGGGATGCCGACTTCGGTGAGTGCGTCGATGGCGCGGAAGAGCGCTTGTTTCCCGTGGCAATTTTCATGGATTTCGAGCGGCTCGGTCAGTTGTGCGCTCACTTTCATGAACGGATTGAGCGAGGTCATCGGGTCCTGGAAAATCATCGAGATCCGCTTGCCTCGGATTTTGCGAAGCTGCTTTTCGGTGGATTTCAGAAGATCGATGCCGTCGAAAAGCGCCTCACCGCGTTCAATGCGTCCGGGAGGTTGGGGGATCAGGCCGAGCAGCGAATAACAGGTAACGGATTTTCCCGAGCCGGATTCGCCGACGATGCCGAGCGTTTGGCCGGGATCGACGGTGAAAGAGACATCCTCGACCGCATGCACGACGCCGTTGCGGGTGTGGAAGCGGGTGGTGAGGTGGCGGACGTCGAGCAGTGGCATATCAACGCTGCGAAGATTGGCGGGTGCTGGAAAAAGTGCAAGGCAGGGGATTCATTTCGAGAATCCCAAAGCAGTTTCGATGGTGGCGACCGTGTCTCCAACGCCGGTTTCGATCCCAATGGTGATTCCCTCATCCGCAAATGGCTCTTCCAAGGTGGCAAGCTGGCTCTCCAACATGCCACTTTTCATGAAATGTCCGGTGCGGCTGGCGAGACGTGCGCCGAGCGTGGCGGCATCGCCTTTCAAATAAACCAATGCCACGCCGGACGTTCCCACTCCGAGCTGCTCGCGATAACTCTTCTTTAGGGCCGAACAGGCGAGCACGGAAAATCCATCGGCAAGCGTGGCATCGATCACTTCCTTGCGAAGCCGGGCGAGCCACGGCGCGCGATCCGAGTCGTCCAGCGGAATGCCGACCGCCATTTTCGCAATGTTAGCCGGAGGGTGGAAATCGTCCGCATCGTGGAAATCGCCGCCGTTCCTTGAGGCGAGGAGCGCGCCGACCGTCGATTTCCCGGATCCTGCGACTCCCATGACGATGATCACGCGCGGTTTGTTCATGTCCGGATCAGTTGAATTTCGCTTCCACCCAGCGGGCGACATCGGAGAACGTGCCATCGGTCAACTTCCTGTCCATTCCCAGCGCTAAAAAGGGAACCTGTTCGCGAGTATGATCGGTACCGGGGTGATAGGGATCGTTGCCATGGTCGGCGGTTAGGATCATGAGGTCGCCGGGTTTCACCTGTCCGATGAAGCCACCCAACCAGTCGTCGAACTCCCGCAAACATCCCGCATATCCTTCGGGATCGCGGCGGTGGCCGTAGAGGGAATCGAAGTCCACCAGATTCGCGAAAATGAAATGCGGAGTTTCGCGGTTCTCCGCCCACAGCCGTTCGATCACGGTCATTCCTTCGGCGTTCGATTTCGTGGGATAGGATTCTGAAATACCCGAATTGGCGAAAATGTCGGCGATTTTTCCGACGCCGATCGTTTGAATTCCGGCACGTTGCAGGCGGTTCAGGACCGTTTCGTCTGGCATTAGGGAATAGTCGTGGCGGTTTCCCGTGCGTTTGAAATCCGCCGCAGTGTTGCCGAGAAAGGGCCGTGCGATCACACGGCCGATCCGAATACCGCGTTCGTCCAACAACGCTCTCGCAGTTTTGCAAAGATCCCACAAGCGCTCGAGTCCGAAGACTTCCTCATGAGCCGCGATCTGAAGGACGCTATCAGCACTGGTATAGAGTATGGGTTTTCCCGTGCGGAGATGTTCCTCGCCGAGTTGCATGAGAATTTCGGTCCCGGATGAGGCGATGTTGCCGATGAATTCCACTCCGCCGCGCGCCTCAAGCTCCGCGACCAGATCGGGAGGAAATGACCCGAACGTGGCGAATGCTTTTTCAAGCGAGCAGCCCATCAATTCCCAATGCCCGGTGGTCGTGTCCTTGCCGGCGGATTTCTCGGTGAGACGCGCCCAGGATGCGTCCGGATGGATCTTTGTGTCATCGGGTAGATCCAATATCTCGTAGAGCCCGAGCCGCGCCAGATTCGGTAGGGAAAAGTCAGGGATGCGCTCGAACAGGTGGCCGAGCGTGTTGGCTCCCGCATCGCCGTAGTCCGTCGCGTCCGGCGCATTGCCGCAGCCGACGGAATCCAACACGATGCAGAGCGCGCGTTTTTGCATGCGTGGTTTCTAGCGCTCCCGATGCCCCTCTGCCAGAGGATTCCCGTCAATCCGGGTATCCATCCTTGTAGCGTCGGTCTGCGACCGTCGGTAACTCCGCATTTCCGCTTTTCTTCAAAAATCTCCTTCCCCAAAAAACTCCTGTCCGATAGGGTCGTGTTGCAAAATGCCCCCCTCCGATTGCCAAACCCTCCTCCGTGAGCCAGCGCCTGTGGCGTCAATTGCGGCAACGCGGAGATGGAGGACCGTTTTTTCCCCTGACGCGCTCTCAACCGATGACCGTCGCACGATTTCTTTCCCCTGCGCACTGCCAATTCGTGGTTACGACTGGAACGGAGCGACAAAGAGTCTACCGAAGGAGAGCCCGAAGGGTGAGCGCGGGAGCGCCAATCAATATTTCACGCCCAAGTCCATCGTCAGCCTCATCGTCGAGATGATCGAGCTCTATCAGGGCCGCGTCTATGACCTCGCCATGGGTTCCGGCGGCTTCTTTGCCAGGAATACCCGACCAAGCGGGGTGCGCTTCGCGAAACGATGCCGCGCAAGCGCTCCGGTCGTTGTGCAATCGGAGCGCTTCATCGAGGAGCATGGCGGCGAGCTGGGGAATCTCTCGGTTTACGTGATGGCACTGCCCAGCGCGGGAGCGCGTTCCCGTTCGCGAAGGCACCCCGCAGATGGTCCCGCAGGAAGGATAAATCCGCCCTTCAACATCAGGAAATGGTGGGACGGTAACAACGGAACAAATTTCACAAATAATGATCCGCTAGAAAATTGTCCGAAACAGCGAGAACAAAGACTATTTGTAACCTCATTTTGATATGATTAGCCACCTCTTACCCCCCCAGTAACAAATGACATGAGTTGGAACCCTGATGAATGGCAAGAATACTGTATGATCTTGGCCGCTCAATTTCACGGTGCTGGTATTTTGCAGGAGATTCCAGATTCGCACGACGGTGATTGTGGGCTGGAGGGGTTTTCTACCGATGAAGCTGCGGTAGCATACCAATGCTATGTCCCTGAGGAGTCCGCCGAACGATCGCTCACCGATCGACTGATTGCGAAAATAAATGGATCGACTTTGCAAATGCAAAAAAAGCAGAATGATCTCGTCGCGTCTCTCGCCGGGGTCAAAATTAGGCGTTGGTATTTACTAATTCCTCGCGAATATTTTAGAGATCGGAAGGTCATCGAACATGCTGGTAAAAAGCGAACGGAAGTGGTTGCCAGTTGGAATCTCCCATTTATTGCAAATGACTTTAGAATTGTAGTGGGATATGGAGCAGAATTTGATGGGATAGCGAAGTCTCTCGCTGATCGCCTCGGTCTTAAACGGATTCTGTTCGACTCTGAGATAGCATGCGCCATTACAACAAGTGAATGGGAAGAGGGGAAATCCTCCGAAATTCAAGGAATGGACCAAAAACTTAGGAAAATAAAGCGACCCGCTCAAGCAATCGCCTACTTAAGAGCAGAGTTAGTGAGATGTGCCGTTATCGCGCAAAATAGTATCAACAATATTCGGCTTGAAGATCCCGAGGGATGGGAAAAAGTGCTCCTAGCAAAATCAGAAAAAGCTTTCTCGCTGAGACAAGAGAGCGCTTTGACCAATCTTCTTCCGGCGCAATTCTTTGAGTCCCTTATGAAAGACTTCACCGATAAATTAATGAGGATAATGCCCAGTCTCGCCGAGGACTCAGCGCGGATACTAACTAACTATGCCATTGTCGAGTGGCTAATGGCCTGCCCGCTGGATTTTTATTCAGACCAAGACAATGAATAGTCAAAATCTTGTGAATTTGCTAAGTGGCCTCACGGAAAGTTTTACCTTCCGTGAACGGCCCGAACCTTTGCATCACTCATTACGTGCCGATTACCGTATCGCTACCTTGCTTCTCATGCTTCGCATTTGTGGGCGTGGCGGGCGTTCTGGACTTGTGAAACTACATGTTCTCAATTGGGCGTCACGTAAGCATGATAGTCGAAGAGCCTTGCTTGATAGATTAGCTGGTCGATTCGACTACTTTGATATTCCTTTGCGATTTGATCCAGCCTTCAACCGCGCGGTCGATCTGGCACGAGGGGAAGGCTTGGTTGAGCGCGATCAATCGCAAGCGATATCATTAACACCAAGTGGTCAAGATTGCGTCAACGAAATTCTGTCGAATGCAGACTGCCTGGAACGTGAGAAGGGATTCTTTGGATTGGTTGGTAAAAGACTCACAGACGCAAAGGTAAACGAGATGATTAACCCTAAAACCATATGGTAAAACTACTTCTTCGCAAACTCGTAGTTCAGGTAAGATCTACCGGAGGTGAATTTGGTGCGAATGTTGATTTCCCAGACGGACTTGTTGTGCTGCGGGCTGAAAATAGCGCAGGAAAATCTACTCTGGTTCAAAGTATAATCTACGTTCTCGGCCTTGAAGGCATGCTTAGCGCTAGTCGGGATGTGCCCCTCCCTCATGCGATGACAGACAGCATTGAGGAAGGTTCTGAAAAATTTGGTGTGATCGAGTCTTCCATTAGTTTGGAAATCGAAAACCATCTGGGGATCAGGGTAACAATAACAAGATTCGCTAAAGGTGGAAGCAGCCGGAACCTTATCTCTCTTTGCCACGGCCCTGCTCTCACCAACCCAATGATAAAAGAATCCTTTCGTGTTGAGGATAAATATGTAAGAGATGGAGGGGCTGCGACTTCCGAAACTGGCTTTCATAAATGGCTTGCTGAATACCTCGGTTGGGATCTTCCAATTGTCACTCGATACGACGGCAGCGAGTGTTTATTGTATTTGGAATGCATGTTTCCGCTAATGTTGGTTGAGCAGAAAAAAGCATGGACTGGGATTCAAGCGCGGATGCCTACGCAGTACAGAATAAGAGATGTATCAAAACGAGCTATTGAATTCATTTTGAATCTTTCCGTTTTCGAAGCGCTCGTAAAAAGGCAACTACTTAAGACTCGACAAGAGCAAATTGAAACCCAATGGAAGGAGTATACAATTAGCGCTTCATCTGCCGCCCGGATGGCTGGAGGAATCATCCAAGGGGTCGAAAAATCAGTGATGAAGGATTGGCCTGGGATTCCTAGTATCGCGCTTATCCTCAATCGTGAAGGAGCGTGGGTTAGCGTTGATGAGGCAATAGCCCAAGATAGAGTTGAAATCGAAAGATTTAAACGGGAGGAAATACCCACTATCGAAGCCAGCAAAGATTCAATTGTTGCTACTTTGCGAACTACGGAGGAAAAGCTAGAGAGCGTTCAAATATTGCTCTCTGAGGCTGGTGAATCTGCAAGATCGATGAAGTCTCAACTTTCGAGTGTGGATACAAGGATAGACGAATTGGATGAAAGTTTAGCTGGAAATAAAAGTGTCAAAAAACTTAGAACATTGGGATCGCTGAAAGCCTTGTCAACCGTCGAAAAGCATATCTGTCCTACGTGTCATCAAAAAACTACTGATTCACTTCTTCTATCGGGAGTGGGGTCTCAGCCGATGTCGCTTGACGACAATATTGCTTACATTGAAAGCCAAAGAAAAATCTACAAAGCGACGAGAGAGGGATTGATCAGGTCAATAACGGCTCAGGAAGCAGTTCTTCAATCTTTGAAATTGGATGAAGACGAGTTTCGCGCAACTATCAGATCACTGAAATCATCGCTGGTCACCGAGGGGCAGGCATTGTCAAGGGTCGCAATTGAAGCTCTCGTTGCGGCGGAGTTAAGCTTGGTTCGAAATATTGAAGCAAAGAATTCGGTAAGTAACGCATTCGAAAACCTCGAAAGATTGACGCGGCAGTGGTCGTTGCTTTTGGATGAGCAGAAGAAGCTTTCCAAGGATGGTCTATCTGAAGAGGATAAGATTAAAATAATTCGTCTTGAGAAACTGTTTAGGGATCACGCTGTAGCCTTTGGAGTATCTAGTTTGGAGCCATCATCGATATCGTTGTCGATGGAGTCATATAAACCCACACATGAGGGATTTGATCTTGAATTTGATTTATCAGCGAGTGATTTGATCAGGACCATTTGGGCTTATTTGCACTCACTTTTAGAACTTTCTAGATCCGAAAAAACTAATCATTTGGGGCTTCTTGTTCTGGATGAGCCTAGACAGCAAGAAACTAAAAGAGAAAGTTTTGGGCAGTTCTTCAAGCGTGCGTCACAAGCTGGTGCATACAGTCAGCAGGTAGTCGTCGCCACAAGTGAAGATCCGGTAACTTTGGAAAAGATGCTGGAAGGGCTTCCTCATTCTTATGTCAGATTCACGGGGGATAAGATATTGAAGCGTATCGCCATAGACTAAAAAGTTCACTCGCGTTCTCGTGCCATTCACCGGACCGTTGCGGAGAACGGTCCCTGCCAATTTGAGACGCGGACGGCGGGTGATGTAGGGAAAGTTGAAAGAAAGGCGGGGAGTTACCGGCGGTCATGGACGCGCAGCGACAGGAGGGATTCAGCCGGCGTATCGATTGAAGGTGGGCGGGCGGAGAAAGCCGATCAACGTCTGCCCTGAGTTTTTTGCGAAATCCACCGCCAGCGAACTCGGTGCGGAAATGGCGGCGATCATCGGGATCCGCGCTGCCAGTGCCTTTTGCAAAATCTCAAACGACAATCTGCCAGATACGAGCAGGAACGTGGACGCCAGATCGATTCCGTTCGTCAACCCATGGCCGATCACTTTGTCCACCGCGTTGTGCCGCCCGATGTCTTCGCGGAGAATCAGAAGCTCGCCGGTTGCGGAAAAAATCCCGGCCGCGTGGAGTCCGCCGGTGGAATCGAATGTTCCTTGGGCTGCACGCAATTTCGCCGGAGCTCCGAGGATAGCGGAATCCGCCACCTCAAGTTTTTGCGGGATCGGCGCGAAGTTGGTGAAAATCGCATCCAGTGTCGCCTTGCCACAAAGCCCGCACGATGAGCCGCTGAACATGTGGCGAGTCAGCCGTCCGAGATCCACCGTGACGTGGTCCTGGAGAAATACCAGCACCCGGTTTTCTTCCGGCCGTGCCTCGATTTTTCGCAAATCCTTCACGCCGGTGATGATTCCCTCCGTGATTAGAAAGCCTGCAGCCAATTCCTCATCGTGGCCGGGTGTCCGCATCACGACCGCCACAGGATGCCCGTCCAGACGGATTTCCAACGGCTCTTCCACGGCCACCTGGTCTTGTTTTTCAATCTCACCATCGGGGCGGCATTGGATCAGGGAAATCGTTTGCGATGCTTCCATTCCTGAGATCCTGCCAGTTCCTGACCCGCTTAGCCAGCCAAGTCCAACAGTTCGTCGAGGGTGGCGGGGCGCTCCGTGACTTGTGCTTGGGAAATCAACCACGCAATCACCCGGCTCTCGATCATCGGATCATGGTCGGCAGCTGCCAGCCGGTGGCGGCGGGCGAGCTCAAGTACCACCGCACCGAGTTTGACCCGGCGTTCGGCGATTTCGCGTAATTCCAGAAGGAGGTTTTTTTTGTCCTCCTCGTTTTCGGGTAGTGCGTTCGCTGCCAGTTGGATCACCTCAAGCTCGCGTTCCACTAACGGTGCCGCCACTGGAAATTGATAGGTCGCGTGCAGGTGGTCGAGTGCCTGGAGATGGAGGTGCTGGGAGAGAAGCTCCGAGGCATCGGCGGCGGTAAGGCCGGTTTCGGCGAGAGCGGCTTCGGAAGTGGTTAGTCGTTCCAATTTCCAATGCTCCGCTCCGGCTTCCGGCAGGTCAGGCAGGTGCGTGACTTCCAGCCGGAACTCCACATCTCCGGAATCCGCGCCGTTGGTCAACTGCAGTGATGCAGGCAGGCCCCCGGCTGCGAAAAGGCGTTCTGCGGTTTGCAATCCAAGCTGCCCGACCAGCTCAGAGCGGGTTCGCGCTCCGTAGCGGGATTCAAGGAAATCCAAGGGGATCTTGCCCGGACGGAATCCCGGCAACCGCAGCGTTTTGGCCATTTCCTGCAAGCGTCCGGCCACCTGTGCGGCGACGTGTTCGGCATCCGCGTGGATTTGATAGACGCGTTGTGCTCCTTTGCGTTCCAGTTCGGCAATGCGAACGGGCTCTGGGGGCGAGGCTGCCGGGCGATCATCATTTTCGGCAGGCTCCAGCTTGAAGGCGACGGTAACTCGCAGGGCCGGACAACTCCGCGAAGGGGCTCGGCCAGCGTGGGGGATACGTGCATCAAAAAACACCGCACGGTTCGGCCGGGGTGTGACGGACATGTCGATCTCCCCAGTCTCGTCATGGAAAACCGTTTCTCCCTGCCACTCGGGTTTCCACTCGGGCATCGGGTAGTAAAGCAGCGTGAATGTTCCTTCCCGATCGTCATCCAAATGCGGTTGGCCACCCAGGCCATAGGTGTGGCCGTTGCCATATTGTCTGACGACCCGCAGTTTTCTGCCTGCGAGTTTCTCGCAATGCGGTCGGGCTGCCTGCCAGATAGCGTCGAAAGCCGGCACTCCGTCCAAGTCCATTTTCCAAAATGGCATGGCGTGCTCGTCGCTCGACCGATTTCCAAAATACCAACCCTTTCCGGCGCAGATCTCGCAGGCTTCCTTGAACAACGCTTCGGATGCCAGGCCTTCGATGATTTCGATGAGATCGGTGCGGGATTCAGACATGGCCGGGTTCAGAACTCCGAGGTCATCCGCAGGAGATTGTGATAGGATTTCGAAAGCAGGAGTTTCGGATCCTCGTTCGCTTCGACTTTTTGCAGTGCGAGAAACAGGTCGAAAAGCAGCGTCCGCATCCGTGAGTCGCGAACTGCCGTCTGCACCCACGTCACGGCTGCCATGCGGACTCCCCGGGTCACCGGTTCCACGCGATGCACGCTGTCAGCGGAGTAGACCACCGCCTCGCCGGCCGCCAGTTTGATTTCCTCCTCGCCATACGCGAGTTCGATGACGAGCTCGCCACCGTCGTAGGATTCCGGCGGACTCAGGAACAGCGTCACTGCCAGGTCAGCCCGCAGCAGGTTTCCGTTATCGTTCATGATGGCTCCGTCCACATGTGAGCCGTAGTTCATGCCGGACTCGTAGCGGCTGAAAATCGGGGCGCGCACCCGCTTGGGGAACGCGAAGGCTTGAAAGACGCTGTTTGCGTAAAGCGACGAGGAAACCAGTTGGTCCAACTCGGCCAGCGAGTCGCCGGTCCGCTCTGCCTGCAAGTTGTGCTTGATATCGCGGGCGATTCCGGAGGCAGTCGCCTTGCCATCCACAAAAGGGTGCGAGTCCAGAGCCGATAACAACCGCGCTACCTGGGCGGGCTCCAATACCGGGATGATCTGATAGTCCATTGAGTCGGTCCGATAACGCCCATCAAGTGCTGCGATTATGCCTTTTTCGACCGGCGGGAGCGGCGCAGCGCAGCGGCGGCCACGCCCAATCCTGCCAGTGCTGCCGCATCAGGCTCAGGAACAGCAGTAGCGGCGGTGAGAGTAATCGTGTAAGGGTTGCCCTCGTTGTAGCCTACCTGTGCGACCAATTTTCCGTCTGCCGGAACTGTTCCGGTGAAGGTCGCGGAGCTCACTCCGCTCACACCAGCCGGAGAGCCCACGTGGACACTTGAGCTGTCAAATACATCGAAATTGGTGAAGGAGCCAGTGAATGCCAGCGTGAAGGAACCACCGGGGGCCAAACTGGTGAATGCCACAAAGTCATTGTTGTCGGTCACACTCGTCACATTGCCGGTCACGTTGTCGGTTCCGAAAGGCAGCGGCACCAGAAGAGCTTCCGCCACGCTGTTCGCGAAATCCGTTGATTCAACAACCGTAGCACCCCGCGCGACCGAAGCGCCGGTGGTGAGGCAGGTTCCTGCAAGAAGGGCCAGCTTCAGGTTGCGGCGTGTAGGGGTGGTTTCTTGGTTCATCAGTTCAGATATTTAAGTTTTTTAAGTATTCCGACGTTTCTGCCCTTTTACTTGGATAAATGGCTTTCGCCTGTCAAACTATATCTCCTTGGAATCGGCCTCCGAGGGGGGGCGGGGGAATGGAATGCGAACGAGCGAGCATGGGCGGCTTTTTAAGCATTTCATGGGCGGTCGCGTTCTCGTGCCATTCGCCGGACCGTTGCGGAGAACGGTCCCTGCCTTTTCAGACAGATCGGTGTGGAAAACTCCCAATAAAATGAGACCGTCACGCGCGGCTCATCGGCGTTGGGTTCGCCCTCACGGATGCCTCTCCACCATGGGCGGGAAAGCTTGGATTCATTCCCCGTCCTCTTGAAA
>JBDSZP010000084.1:0-22465 GCA_039925065.1 Luteolibacter sp. | reverse complement strand
CAACCGGTGGATCAAGGTTCCGCTGATCGGGCAATTCCAGCCCTCCGAGGCTGCGAAAATCGTGATCGTACTGGCGCTCTCCGCGTGGTTCGCCAGATGGCAGACCGAAGTTCACACTTTCTGGCGCGGCTTTGTGATCCCGGGGATCATTGCTGGCGTTCCTATTGTTCTCATAGCGGGCGAGACCGATGTGGGAACGGCGCTTTCCCTATCGGTCGCGGTGGGAGCGATGATGTTTTGTTTGGGCACGCGGCTTCTTTATGGCGTGCCTACCGCGTTGACCGTCATATCCGGTGCGGGTTGGTACGTATTGCATGACAGCGTCCGGCGCGCGCGGATCGATGCGTGGCTTGATTTGGACAATCCCATTTACCAGATGGATAAGGGAATGCAGCAATGGCGTGCGCTTCTTGCCTTGGGAAATGGCGGACCGTGGGGAGTGGGCCTCGGAAATGGCGTAGAAAAATTCGGCACCCTGACCTTTGCTCACATCGATTTCATTTTCCCGGTAGTGGGCGAAGAACTCGGACTGCCATGCACGCTAGGAGTGGTTTTTTGCTACGTGCTCATCGCTGTCGGTGGCTGCGGAATCGCGCTTCAGGCGAACAATGTTTTCAACCGTTGCGTTGCGTTGGGGCTGACCTGCGTGATCGTGGTTCCTGCGATTCAAAATATTGCGGTAACGACCGCGATGCTGCCTAACGATGGACTTCCGCTTCCATTCGTCAGCTACGGCGGCACCAGTCTGGTGTTCAGTTTGGCAGCCGTGGGGATGTTGGTCGGAATTCACCGCCGCTCACATGCGGCCGTTTCGCAGGAGTTTCCGCTGACGCGCCAGACCCGTCTGGCGGTGCGTTTGTGAGAAGCCTGCGGGATCCGGCCAGGTATCACTCGGCGTTAGGATCGCTTTCCCGTTCCGGGGTGCGTTCGACGTGGCTGGCGCGACTCCAGTCGGCGAGTTTGGCCGCATCTCTCGCATATTTGTTATGCATGATGGTGTCCAGTTCCTGCACGTCGGTAGCCGCCAAAGTCAGTATTTGATTGATGGTCTCGGCGGTTTCGAGGTTTTCCTCATTTTCGTGATGGCTGTGTTCGTTGGCAGCGCGGATGGCGTCGCGGTCGGCGCGAAGATGTTGAACGAAATTTTCCGGAAGTTCGTAGGAGGTGAAGATGGCGCGGAGCTTGGCTTTGGCGGCCTTGGTTTCGTCGCTGTCGGTGGGTTGGTCTTCCAGGATCGCGAGGAGTGAATCCGCGTGGGCCGTGGTGGATTCTTCGCTTGGATCGTCCGGGATGCGATAGGGGAGGGCGAATCCGGTTTCGGTGAGGGAAATGGCGCGGGCGGTGCGGGCGAGGTTTTTGAAATCGAGATCAAGTGCATCGAGCAAGGTGGCCTTGCTGGCGCGTGTGGGGAGCGGGCTGGGATGGGTCTGGTCGAGTGCCGCAAGATGCACATCGAGGTTGGCAAAATGGGTTTTTGCCTTGCTGTCTGGGGCAAAGTCAGCGGCATTTTCTCTTCCGAAGGCTTGCACCCGGGAAAGGCGTTGGTGGCGGCGTTGGTCGCGGTCGTTCATTGGAGCGGAGTTATCTTTCTAACGGGGTTTGCTGTGGCTGCAAGATATTTGGGTTGGGGGGCGGCTCTTTTTCTCCAACGAATCCGGGTTTACGGGAAGATGAAAATCCCCATTCCGTCAGATGGGTTTCGGATAGCAGGCCATCAGTCGAAACGGAAAGCACGCTCCAAAATCATTGAAATAGCGGCCGACATCGATGAATGGCCATGGTGACTACATTTAATGCAAGATTTCGGGAATCCTGCTTTTTGTTTTCGATTTCCTGAACTCTGGCGATGTGGCTGGTTGACAACGGTGGGGGGCATTGACCAATCTGCGGAAGACGCAGCAAGGGTAAGTGCCTGAAGCTGCTCTAAAATCCACCTCTAAGGACTCATAGCCCAGTGTTTTCCAACGAAGATTATCTCGCAGAATTGCTCGCCGAAGCCGGAATGGTGAGCCCCGAAGAAATCGCCCATGCGCGCAGCGCTCTGTCAGGGGGTGAAACGATCGTCGAGCACCTGATGGCGCATACCTCCCTGACTCAAGAGGATGTAGCAAAAACTCTGGCGGCGAACGCGGGGATTCCTTTCATCCGGCTTGCCGATGTGGTCTTCGATCCTTCGATCACTGAAGCGATTCCTGAGGATGTCGTGAAGCGTTACCGCGTCATTCCGGTTCAGGACGATGGTTTGGCGCTCACGATCGCCATCGCGGATCCGCTGGATTTTGAATCGCTGGACACCTTGCCACATGCGATCGGGCGCGAACTGAACCTCGTTTGCGCCACGCGGCAGGATATTCAGGATCACCTGAAACAATTTTATCACTCGGAAGAACAAGGCGGCACTACCGGGGATGCCTATGCGGTGATGGGCGGTGATGCCGAAGCAGGCGCTGGCGATGACGCGCCGATCATCCGTTTGGTGATGCAGACGCTTACCGAAGCTTTCCGCCTGAGAGCATCCGATATTCACATCGAGCCGCTTGAGACCTCGGTGCGAATCCGCTACCGCCTCGATGGCAAGCTCGTCCATGTCGACACCCATCCGAAGAAACTTCTGCCTGCGATCATCGCTCGTTTGAAGGTGATGAGCGGCACCATGTCGATTGCCGAAAAACGCCTTCCCCAGGACGGTCGGATCCAACTCAAGATGGGCGACAAGGAAGTGGATCTTCGGGTTTCCTCCGTCCCATCGAACCACGGCGAATCCATCGTCATGCGGATTTTGGATAAAACCGCACTGCTTCTGGGTTTGCCAGAGCTGGGATTTTTCTCGGACGACCAGATCATTTTCGAACAACTCCTGGGACTGCCTGACGGGATTGTGCTGGTGACCGGGCCCACGGGTTCGGGGAAAACCACCACTCTCTACGCCTGCCTCAACGTCATCAACAAGCCGGACAAAAAGATCATCACCGTGGAAGACCCGGTCGAGTATGAGCTCCCCGGCATCAACCAGGTCATGGTGAAAACGGACATCGGCATGACGTTCGCCGCCGCTCTTCGCGCGATGCTCCGGCAAGCTCCGAACATCATTATGATCGGGGAAATCCGGGATGCGGAAACCGCGAATATCGCGATCAACGCCTCACTCACCGGTCACTTGGTTTTCTCCACGCTCCACACAAACGACGCGCCATCCGCCGTTGCTCGTCTTGCGGACATCGGTGTGAAACCGTTCCTAATTGCCTCCGCTGTGCGCGCCGTTCTCGCCCAGCGCCTCGTTCGGAAACTCTGCCCGATTTGCAAAGGCCCTGCGGAACTGACGGACAAGGAAATGCGTGCGTTGTCACTCGATGCCTCCCGCATGACGGAAGCCACGATTTTCGGCCCTGTCGGCTGCGACAAATGCCGCGGCAATGGATTCAAAGGCCGGATGGGAATCTTCGAGCTCTTCCTCATCGACGATGAAGTCCGCTCCATGATCAACACCGGACTGACCACCACCCAGCTCCGTCGCCGCGCACGCGAACTGGGCATGCGCACCCTGCGCGAGGACGGTATCCGCAAAGTTCTTTCCGGCCTCACCTCCGGCCAGGAAGTGGTTCACGCCACGATGTCAGACCTTGATTGATCGTTTTTCTAAACTTCGAACCTATCGAAAACCCTTCCGCTTCCCCGTCCCATGGACAATCAACAGATAATCGAACTTTTCCAATCGCGTGGCCTCATTGATACCGCGCTCGCTCAAGACATCCTCCAGGAAGTCGGCCATAGTGGCAAAGAAATCGCCGAAATCCTCGCCGACTTTCAAGTCATCCAACACCGCGATGACATTTGGCCCGTCGTTGCCTCTGAGCTTGGAGCCTCCATGGTGGATCTCCGCAATTGGACACCGCCGGAAGCCTTGCTCGCGCTGGTTCCCGCCGGAACCGCCCGTTTGCACGGAGCCTTACCCGTCAGTTTTGATGAAACCGGTCTCTACGTCGCGCTGGTTGATCCGTTGAATCCTCAGACGCCGGAAGACCTCCGTTTCGCCCTCGGCCGCGAAATCAATGTCGTCGTCGCGCCGGACTACCTCGTCGAATCCAAAATCAACGAGTGCTACGGCGGCGAAGGAAAAGCGATGGAAGACATCCTCAGCCAGCTCGAAATCGGCGGCGGTGGGGACAACCTGAGCGCTGCGGATCTCGAATCCGAGGCAAACTCCGCGCCTATCATCCGATACGTCGATCTCGTTCTCTATCAAGCCATCAAGGAAAAGGCTTCGGACATCCATTTCGAGCCTTTCGAAAAGGACTTTAAAATCCGCTACCGAGTAGACGGTGCGCTTTATGAAATGGCCCCGCCGCCGATCCACCTCGCGTTGCCGATCCTTTCCCGCGTCAAGGTCATGTCGAACATGAACATTGCCGAGCGGCGGATCCCTCAGGACGGCCGGATCGTCAAGCAGGTCGGCGACAAGCAAGTGGACATGCGGGTTTCCTCGCTCCCCACCCACCACGGCGAATCGATCGTGCTTCGGGTTCTCGACCGTTCATCGGTCAACCTTTCGCTCGAAAACCTCGGCCTCACCGATCACATCTACAATTACATCACCGAGACGATCGAAAAACCGAATGGTATTTTCATCGTCACCGGCCCTACCGGTGCTGGCAAAACGACCACGCTTTACGCCGCACTGCGCCGCATCAATACCATTGATGCCAAGCTTCTTACGGCGGAAGACCCGGTAGAATACGACATCGACGGCATCATCCAGATTCCCATCAACGACGCCATCGGTCTCGATTTCCCCCGCATTCTGCGTGCGTTCCTGCGGCAGGACCCGGACCGCATCATGATCGGAGAAATGCGGGACAAGGAAACCGCGACGATCGGGATCCAGGCTGCTCTCACAGGTCACTTGGTGCTTTCCACCCTTCACACCAATGACGCTCCCGGCGCGGTCACCCGTCTCGTGGACATGGGTTGCGAGCCGTTCCTCGTTTCCGCCTCGCTGGAGGGAATCCTCGCCCAACGTCTCGTCCGGACCATTTGCAAGGAGTGCAAAACCCCTTACGAGCCGAATGAAGCCATTCTCAGCCAGCTCGGCATTTCCGCCCACGAATTGGGTGACAAACAATTCTTCACCGGTTCCGGCTGTGAGGTGTGCGGCCAATCCGGCTATCGCGGTCGCCGCGGACTCTACGAATTGCTCAACGTCACCGATCCGATCCGTGAGCTCATCACCTCGCGAGCGCCTTCCGTGGTTCTCAAGCAGAAAGCCGTCGAGCTTGGGATGAACACCCTCCGTGAAGATGGATTGCGTAACATCTATCTCGGGCTGACGACCATCGAGGAAGTTCTTAAATATACCTGATTTTTTTGACCGGCAGTTGCTCTATAACCCTTCCCATTTTTCAACTGCCTCCACTTCCGTTCTTTACACCACTTCCCTAAAACTCCAGAAAAACCTTATTCCCATGGCGAATTTCCAATACTCGGCACTTGATGCCAAAGGCGAACAAACGACCGGAACCGTGTCTGCTTCGACCGAGGCGGAGGCGATCCAACAGCTCCGTTCCAAAGGCCTCTATCCTACCCAGATCAATGAAGAGGGTAAGGGAAAAAAGGGTAAAAGCGCCGCCCCGGCAAAAGGCAAGGGTAAGGTCGCTGCCAAAGGAAAACCCGCCAAGGGTCACACCGGTGGACGTATCAAGCCGAAGAGTTTGATGATTTTCACCCGCCAGCTCGCCACTCTCATCGATTCTGGTCTGCCATTGCTCCGCAGCCTTACCGTTCTTGAAAAACAGGAGCCCAACCCCGTCCTTCGTGCCACCGTCAGCGCACTGGCTGAAAACGTCCAAGGCGGCTCCACCTTCTCAGAATCGCTCGCCCAGCACCCGAAGATTTTCAACAAGCTCTACGTGAACATGGTCAAGGCCGGTGAGCTCGGCGGTGTTCTTGAAATCGTCCTCAACCGTTTGGCCGAGTATCAGGAAAAGGCACAGAAGCTGAAGAACAAGATCGTTTCCGCGATGGTTTATCCGGTGATCGTCATGTTCATCGCTGTCGCCATTCTTGTTTTCCTGATGATTTTCATCGTTCCGAAGTTCAAGGAAATGTTCGCCAACACGGACTCCGAACTGCCGTTGATCTCGAAGATCGTCTTCGGAATGTCCGAGTTCTTCCTCGCCCGGCCGCTGGTGGTGCCAAACGTGGTTTTCGCGTTCATCGCATTCGGTATCCTTGTCTTCCTCTTCAATATCTGGGGCAAGACAACCGGTGGCCGCAAGATCATCGACAACATGAAGCTCAGAATGCCGGTCCTCGGTGACATCCAGCGGAAAAGCGCGGTTTCCCGTTTCTCTCGGACGCTCGGCACACTCGTCACCTCCGGTGTTCCTATTCTCCAAGCCCTCAACATCACTCGTGACACTGCGGGGAACGTCGTGATTTCTCACGCCATCGAAAAAGTCCACGAAGCCGTTAAGGAAGGTGAAACCATCGTCACTCCTCTCCAAGCATCGGGTGTGTTCCCCAACATGGTGATTTCCATGGTGGACGTCGGCGAGGAAACCGGGCAACTGCCGGAAATGCTTTTGAAGGTTGCCGACGTTTATGATGACGAAGTCGATAACGCCGTCACCGCTCTCACCTCGATTCTTGAGCCGATCATGATCGTGATCCTGGCCCTCATCGTTGGTGCGGTTGTATTTGCATTGTTCCTACCATTGATTAAGATGATCTCCACGATGGGCAACCAATAATTTTGGTTTCACCGCTCGCCGCTCAAAAATCCAAGGAACATGAAAACAACCCAGCGCAAAGGCAGAGCCGCCTTCACTCTCATCGAGTTGATGGCCGTGATCACCATCATTGTCATTCTTGCCGCCCTCGTCGTTGGCGGGCTCGGCTACGTGACGGAAAAGCGAGCAAGCTCCCAAGCCAAAGTCCAGATCAGCCTGATTTCCAAAGCGCTGGAAGAATATAAGATGGATATGGGGCAATATCCGCTTACCGACGACGTGCCTACCGTCTCTTCGCCGAAAGGCACAAAAACATCCGCAGCGTCTCTTTACGAGCCGTTGTTTTATGAAGGGTATGACTACGCCGAAAAGTCGAAAAATGGAACGCCTCCTGATAATTGGACGAAGAACGTAAATGGAGTGACAGTGCCAAAGTCGACCAAGATTTATCTTCCCGACCTTGATCCGACTGCTACCAAACAAGGTTGGGTTGTCCCAGTGACTGGCACCAACGCGGTTCCACCTGCTTCCATCATCGTCACCGATCCTTGGGGCAATCAATATTGCTATCGGACAGCCCAGCATTATGTCCTTAACCCCGCAACACCAGCTGCGGCAGCAAATGATGCAACGATCAACCCTGATTTCGACCTGTGGTCGATGGGTAAGGACGGCAAAAGCAATCCATCCGGAAATTCCGTAAATGATAAAAAGATCAACGCGGACGATATTAAGAACTAATCACAGGCAGGGCACCCAGCCCGAAACATCTTTCCATCAGACGCCCGCCACCCAGGCGGGCTTCTTTCTTCACCTCCCATGAGCGACGAAACCGCACCTACTCCAGATAATTCTCCGACTTCGACCCCTGAAAGCGCTCCGCGCGCTCGGAAAATTCCAACCCCACGGCCGAAAAAAGCGGCAAAACCTGTTGCTGAAATCGCCGATGAACCGGTGAGCGTCCAGCCAGCCCACACGCAAGAGCCTGATTTCTCCGAAGCCGATAAATCAGGATCTTCGGAAAATGATTGGCCTGAACCGGATGCCGCTTCCACAGGAAACCAGTCTCAATCCGAAGGAGCCAAGCGCAAGCGCCGTCGCCGCAAGGGGAAAGGCCAATCCACCTCGGCTCCTCAAAACTCCGGAATTCCCGCTCAGGAAAATTTAACAGCGCCCATCACCGAAGCGCTTGAGCCAGCCGAACTGCTGCCGTCGGCTCCTCAGGCACCGCGTCCGCCAATCGGACAGCAGCAGCCGATGAAGGGACCTCAGCCTCAGCAGCATCAACAGCCGCCACAGCGTCCGAAAATCGATCCTGAACTGCTCACCAAGATGGCTTGGAAAATTTACCTCGCCGAAGTCAGCGAAGAAGGAGTCGCCCTCATCGGAGATAACGATGCAAAGGATCTTTCCCGCCGCTGCTTCCGTCTTGCTGAAATCTTCATCGAAGAGCAGTCCCGCCGCCGTTAACCGCAGCTTTGGTTATTTGAACTTTCGGGTGTCTTCATTTGAAGACACCCGACTGAGTGATAGGCGGACGCCGCAGATAATGTAGTTCTAGCCCTGAAGCGTGGAATTGAGGATCGGAGCTCCCCGGCTGAAGAGAATGGACGCCCTCGTCCATTTCAGAAACGATCAATGAAGGGACTTTGGACTGAAGCGTGTCCGGCAGTTCACCTTTGCCCGAATCAAAAAGGTGGTTCTCTGCCGGATTGTCAGGACGGGGGCGTCCTGACTCCTTACGTCCCCGCCCGAATCCCTGGAGGCATGGAAGATTCCGCCCGGGCCGCCCTGAAGATTTCGCGCGGAATGAATTCCGCGCTCCAGTTCGTGTCAGCCGCCTTCGCCGGGCTCAATAGACGTCCCGCAGGTAACGTTTCTCTTTCTTAATCTGTGCGATGTAAGCGGACGCTTCTTCTGGAGTCAGGTTGCCATGTTCTTGGGCGACTTTGAGGAGTGCCTGATCCACGTCCTTCGCCATCCGCGAAGCATCGCCGCAGACGTAGAAGGCCGCGCCTTTCTGAAGCCATGACCAGAGCTCTGCTCCGTTTTGCACCATCAGGTTTTGGACATAGATCTTTTCCTTTTGGTCGCGAGACCAGGCGAGATCGAGTTTAGCCAAGGTGCCGTCGGCCTGATAAGCCTTGAGCTCGTCCTCATAGAGGAAATCCGTGGCACTGTAAGGATTGCCGAAGAAGAGCCAGTTGGCTCCTTTTGCCTGAGTCGCCTTGCGTTCTTCGAGGAAAGCGCGGAACGGCGCAATGCCGGTTCCTGGGCCCACCATGATGACAGGGGTTTCCCCATTCGCAGGCAGACGGAAAGCGCTGTTGCTGTGAACGAAAACGCGGGGCTTCACACCTCCGCCGAGGCGGTCGGCAAAGAAGGTGGAGCAAATTCCGCCGCGCTTACGGCCGTAACTATCATAGCGGACGATACCGACGCACAAATGGACCTCGCCGGGATGTGCGCGTGGGCTTGAGGCGATCGAGTAAAGCCGTGGCTGGAGCTTTTTCAGGATGGAAACGAATTCCTCACCATCGGAAAAATCCGCAGGGTGATCGATGACGAGATCGATCAAATCCCGGCCCCAACAGAAATCGTCCCACGCCTTTTTGTCATCGGCCTGAACCAAGGAGCGGAGGAAGGGAGAACCACTTTTGGCCTGCCACTTCTGGATGATCGATTTATTCAGAGAGCCGATGTCATAATGATGGATCAGGGCTTCACGAAGAGTGGTCTCTCCGCCATCGGGAGTCGGAACGTTGCCTGCCTTGAAAGGAAGGTTGGCGATGATTTCATCCACCACCGCAGCTGGGTTGAGCGGGTAAACACCGAGGGCGTCGCCAACTTCGTATTCGAGACCGGATCCTTCGAGTGAAAGTGCGATTTGATGGGTTTGCTTGTCGCCCGGACCGTTCAGATTGAAATTCTGAACGACGGAGGAAGGGAAGGGATTGCTCTTCGAGTGTCCGGTTTCCGCAGGCTCGGCAGATGCGGCTTCACCAGCGGGAATTCCTGCACCGGCGGGGGCGAGCGTGGAGAGAATGCCATTCGACCATTCAGTAAACGGCGCGTCCGGCTCCACATCGATATCCACGCGGTTGAAAATGCGGTTCGCGCCGAGAGCGGAGAGACGGGTATCGAACTCGATCCCGCATTTGCAGAAATCCGGGTAGCTGCTGTCGCCGAGCGCGAGCACAGAGTAGGAAACACCATCGAGACGAGGCGCCGCATCGCTCATCAGCCAGCCGTGCAGTTCCGCAGCGGTATCTGGTGGCTCGCCATCGCCATAGGTGGAAGTGATGATGAGCAGGTTTTTCTCACTGCTCAGGCGTGAGCGGTCGTAGGCCGCCATGTCATGGAGTTCCGGCGTGAAATTCCCTTTTTTCAGGGTTTTGATCAGCTTTTTGGCAAGACCTTCCGCAGTGCCGGTTTGGGAGCCGTAAACCACGGTGACGGGCACCGAAGGACCAGTTGGCGCGGCCGCCTGGCTTCCCTGAGCGAGTGCCTTGGAAAGAAAATCGTTTAGCCACGCGCGTTGCTCCGGAGTGAAAGGAGCGTCATTGGGGATTTGAATCGGGAAGACCATTGCTCTGATTTGACAAGAATACCGACTGCTGCCGGGCGGCGAAACTTGTGCGCAGACGGAATAAGGATCAAGCCCGTTTCGTGCCAATCTGCTTCATATCCCTCATCCTGATTATGAATATTTCAGGCTTTTGGAGGGGTCTAACTCGAAGTTCAGCGCAAATTGGCTGCTGGTGTTCGGCTTGATGTATTTCTCCACGAGCTTCAGATGGTAGGCATCGTCCAGCGTGATCCGGAGTTTATCGAGCGTTTCGACTTCGATGGCAAAAAAGAACTGCCACTGCGACTCGGTGTCGATATTTCGCCCGGATCTCACGCTGAGCACTTCCGGAATTTTAACAAGCAAGCTCCGGCTCGTCCGGACCAGTTCTTCCAACGCTACCGCGTCGACCTCCGGTTTGAGTTGGAAGTAAACGACGTGGTGAATCATCGGCAGAAAGTCACGATTTCCAGTTCAGTGCGCCTTTTTTCAGCGCGTAAACATAGGCGAAGACCAGAATGCCGGCGAAGCCGGCCATGCTGACCAGAGCAATCGGTCCATCAGCGATGAGGTCGCGGAATTGTACCGCCCATGGATACATGAAAACTACTTCGATGTCGAAAATGACAAACAGCATGGCCACCAGATAGAATTTCACGGAAAACCGTGGGGAGCCCACTCCGATCGGCAGCATACCGCATTCGTAGGCGCTGTCCTTGATTTTGTTGGTTCTGGCCGAGCGACCGAAAATGATGCTCGAACTCAACACGGTAGCGGCAAAGCCGAAAGCGATGAGAACCTGGAAAAGAACTGGGAGGTAATCTTGTGGCATAAAATCAGCGGGGTGACGGAGTGGTCTTAGAGATCATCACGCGGCATGGGTAGAAAAAAAACCCGCGCCCTCATCAGGCACGGGTTTTTTTCGAGAGAATCAATCTAGATCAATCTTCTTGTGCGGCGGCTTCCTGAGCTGCTGCATAAGCGCTCGACGCTTCATGAACGCGGGCGGTTCCCTTGTATTCCTTGCCAATCTTTTCAACAAGGCCACGGGTGACCAGGTTCTGGAGCTTTTCATAAGCACGCAGACGGAGCATTTCTTCTCCGCCGCTAACAGCATTGCGGACTTTCAGATTTGCAAAAACTCGCTCGAACAAGTCGTTGAAACCAAAGACTTTCTTTTCAGAAAGGACACTACAGAGCTCATCGGTGACATGATCAGGAAGGCGACGTGAGAATCGGGTACGTTTCGTAGTAATTGCCATAACGACGTGACGATACACGCCCCTGTGACAAAAGCGACTCAAAAAAACCGAACCATTATACCGAATCAAAACTATTATTATGCAAGAGTTAATTTAAGTTTTTTTCAAACGTTTGTAATTCCGTGTGTTTGCTCGCTTGACAGGTGGGCATTTTTCTCCAACCTCCGCGTCCCGCCGCGTCGGAAACGCGGTCGGACCTCAAATTCTCATGAAAAAGGACCTTCATCCGAAATACAATCCGGTCGTCTTCGTTGACATGACCACCGGCAAGCGTTTCATCAGCCGCTCGACCAAGACTTCCGAGAAAAAGGAAATCATCGATGGCGTGGAACACAGCCTCATCTCGATCGGTATCACTTCCGATTCCCATCCGTTCTTCACTGGCCTTGCCCAGTTTGTTGACACCGAGGGCCGCATCGACAAATTCCAAAAACGCTTCGGTGCCGTCCGCCGCGTTGGGAAGCCGAAACTCGACTGATCCAGTCATTTTCCCAAATTTCACCAAAACGCCCGTCTGCCCAGTTGCAGCCGGGCGTTTTGTTGTGTGGAGAGCATTCGTCCCGTTCCGATTACGGCCGATGCGTGATCGCTTTGCGGTGATATCTTCGTTTTGCTTGGCGTTCCGAGTATCGCACGCTTTGCTCCCCGCATGCTTGCGAAGCGAATCATTCCCTGTCTCGATGTGACCGACGGTCGCGTGGTTAAAGGCGTTAATTTTGTGGATCTCATCGATGCCGGAGATCCTGTGGAATGCGCGATCGCTTACAACCTGCAGCAGGCGGATGAACTCGTATTTCTCGATATCACGGCTTCTTCCGATAAGAGAAACACCATGGTCGATGTGGTCCGCCGCACGGCTGAGAAATGTTTCATTCCGCTGACGGTCGGGGGCGGCATCCGTTCGGTGGACAACATGCGTGAAATGCTTTTCGCCGGTGCGGACAAGGTCGGCGTGAACACTTCCGCAGTCACCAATCCCGGACTGGTGGATGAAGGTGCCAAAGTTTTCGGCAGCCAATGTATCGTCGTTGCCATCGATGCGAAACGGGAAGGTCCGGGGAAATGGGGCGTTTACACCCACGGCGGCCGCAATCCGGTCGGGCTGGATGCGGTGGAATGGGCCAAGGAAGTCTGGCGTCGCGGGGCTGGCGAAATTTTGCTGACGAGCATGGATTCCGATGGCACTCAGGCGGGATATGATATCGAGCTGACCGCCGCTGTTTCCTCAGCCGTGGGCATTCCTGTCATCGCCAGCGGTGGTGCCGGAAACCTCGATCACATGGTGGATGTGCTTAACGCCGGAAAGGCCGACGCGGTTCTTGCCGCGAGCATTTTCCACTTCGGCATGCATACGGTAGCGGAAGCGAAAAGTCACTTCGCCAGCCGGGGAGTACCGGTGAGGCCGTTTGTCGGGTAGTTCATCAGGCTCTCACACCAGGGATTCCAGCGCATCCTCGATCGGCACGGACTGGCGTTTGCGGTCGATAAAGAAGCTGACTTCACGATATCCGGTGGATTCCAAGAGCTTCAACGCAGCGACGTATCCATCACCCACACGGTGGGGAACGTGGGCGTCCGCGCCGATGACGACCGGGATGCCGCGCTCCTGCATCAGGGCGAGTTGGGAAGGGGACGGATTCATTTCCGGAAGCGCTTTTTGCACGCCGCTGGTGTTCAGTTCCATGGCCACGCCGGTCGCGGCGATCCGGTCAAGCGAGCGCTCGATAAACGGCTGGATGCGTTTGAAATCCCAATCGGCGGGAGATTCGTTCTTGATGAGATCCGGATGGGAAAGAGTGTCGAAGAGTCCGCTTTCGGCCGATTGCGCGAGGTGGTCGTAGTAAAGCTGCTGATAGCTGAAAATCTCGCCGGTGTAGAAAAGCTTCCGGTAGTCGCCGACCTGATAGTGAATTGAGCCGAGCACGTGGCTGAGCGGCACGCGGGAATGAAGTTGCTTCAGCCAGGGTTCAACGCCCGGATAGAAATCGCTTTCAATTCCCAACCGTACGTCGAGCCGACCCGCGAATTTTTCCCGGGTCGCGCTGACCCTTTCAACGTATTCGTCGAATTGTTCCGGAGTCATCCGTACGTTGGCGGAGAAGCCTTCCGGAAGCGGACAATGGCAGGTGAAGGTGATGCCCTTGAAATTCCGGGCAATGGCGGCTTCCGCGTATTCATCCGTGGTGCCGAACGCATGTTTGCACAAGGTCGTATGGCAGTGGGACTCGTAAAGCAGCGGCGCTGGCATTTTTCTAAGACTTCAGCATCGCCCTGAAGCGTGGGAGAATTTTTTGATAGAGGGAGTTTTTTCCGCCGCGCGCGAGTTGCAGCCCGACGAGTTCCGCAGGAGAGGTGGGGTCGACCGGAGACAACGAAGTGGCATTGTAATTGCCGCATTCAATGTGTCGTTGGATGTGGGAAGCGCCGTTTTCGTAAGTCACTTGCACGATGGTATCCGCCGAGCGGAGAACCAGCGAGGAGAGTGGGGCTGAATTGGCATCGGCCTTGAGTGTCACGTTGATGACCTTTCCCGAGCTCGAGGAGAATGCAAATCCTTCCTTGGACTCGGTGTCTTTCCAACCAGCCTGAATGGCAAGCCAGGCGAGAACTTGCAGAGCGGTATTGCGATGGTCCGGATGATGGCCGATCTCGACGGTGTGGATTCCGGGAAGCGCTTTTTGAGCAACCGCGTCATCGAACAGACTGGCGATTCCGATGCGGAATTGCAGTGAGCGGGTCCATGCGTGGTCCTGGATGATCAGGTCGCCATTCGCCTGCGAGCATTCCTCGATTTTGTTGAATGACGCAGCCGGGTCCGCCCACGACGAGCTGTCGATGATCAGGCGATCCATCACGCTGACGAGGCGCTCGGTGAGAATGTCGGAGAGTTCGCCTTGCCACCAGAAGACGAGCGGCAGATCGGAGTTCAGGTGGGCGAAAACGGTATTGCGGAAACGCCCGGTGACGCGTCCGGTCAGGTAGAACGAGATTTGCTCGCAGCAGACCGATTTTTTTCCTTCCGCAAGATGGCAGTGGGCGGTGATCCAAGCGCGGAGGCTCGGATCGGCAACTTTGTCGATTTCCACAAGGATCGCCCGGCAGGCATGCTCGCGTGTGAGTTCGCGGATGATCGCGGAATTCTCGAGGAGTGCGCCCGGCTTTTCCGAGAACACGACGAGATTCATCAGCGACGCATTGGTCCGCGCCTCGTCCTGTTCCCAGAGCTTGCGGAGTTCCAGATCGATCGCGGATATGGAAACTTCGATGCCGAGTTCAGGACAGACTTCGGGGATGGAATTTGGGAGAGTGCTCATGGCGCTGGGCTTCGTTTCGAATTCCAAATCACAGCCTTCTCCACTGATTGCCGTCCTGTTGCAGGAGTTGGTCGGCTTCGCGAGGGCCCCATGAGCCGGCGACGAATTCGGCCATCGGCGGCGGGGCGTCGGACTGGTGCCAGGCGTGCTCGATGTGGTCGATGAATTTCCATGCTTCCTCCACTTCGTCGCGGCGGGCGAAGAGAGTGGCGTCTCCGGCGATGGCGTCCAACAGGAGCCGTTCGTAGGCTTCCGGGCTGCTTTTGCCGAAGCTGGTGGCGTAGTGGAAATCCATTTTCACCGGCTCAAGGCGCAGGCTGGTGCCGGGGATTTTCGAAACCATGCGCAGCGAGATTCCCTCGTCTGGTTGGATGCGGATGACGAGCACGTTGCCGCCGGGAACACCGCCGGCGGGCGTGTTGAAAAGCACACAGGGAGCGTCCTTGAAATGCACGGAAATCTCGGTGGACTTCTTTGGCAGGCGCTTGCCCATGCGGATGTAAAACGGAACGCCGCTCCAGCGCCAGGTGTCGATCAGCAGGCGGACGGCGACGTAGGCTTCGGTCTTGGATTCGGGAGACACGCGGTCTTCCTCGCGATAGCCGGGAACCGGATTCCCATCGATGTGACCGGCGGTGTATTGTGCGCGAATGACGTTCGCCGCGACCTTTTCCGGCGTGTCCCACTGGCGCAGCGAGCGGATGACCTTCACCTTTTCATCGCGGACTCCGTCGGCTGACAGGTCGGTCGGTGGCTCCATGGCGACGAGGCTGAGGAGTTGGAGCAAATGGTTCTGCACCATGTCCCGCAGTGCGCCGGATTTTTCATAATAACCGCCGCGGCCGCCTTCCATGCCGAGGTTTTCGGCGCAGGTGATCTGGATATGGCTGATGTATTTGCTGTTCCAGAGCGGCTCGAAAATCGAGTTGGCGAAACGCAGCACCATGAGGTTCTGCGCGGTTTCCTTGCCGAGGTAGTGGTCGATCCGATAGGTGTCCTTTTCGTGGAACGTCTCGTTGACGACCTGGTTCAGGTGCTTTGCGGTGGCGAGGTCCGTGCCGAATGGTTTTTCGACGATCACGCGGGACCAGCAGCCGGGTTTCGCTTCGTTGAGTCCGGCGTTTTTCAGGTTGATGAGAATCTCGTCGAAGAACTCCGGGGCGGACGCGATGTAGAAAAGGCGGTTGCCTTTTCCGCCGTGTTCGGCATCCAGGGCGTCGAGCTTGTCCGACAAGCTTTTGAAACCAGCTGCGTCCGTGAACTCCGAGGTGTGGTAGGAAACCGATTGGATGAAATTTCCCCAAATCTTGTCATCGTGGCCGGAGCGGGAAACCTTGCGGTTCAACACCTCCAAACCTTCGCGAAACTCGGCGTCCGATTTCTCACGACGCGCGAAACCGATGATTTTCACGCCGGTGGGCAGCTCCCCATCGACTGCCAGATTATACAGTGCGGGGATGAGCTTGCGGTGCGTGAGATCGCCGGTGGCACCGAAGATCACGATGGAACAAGGCTCAGCGGGCGTGCGGGCGACAAGGTCTTCGCGGAAGGGATTCATGAAGAGTGATCGTGGATAGGGGATCGTAGATAGTGGATGGAAAAGGAAGAGGAAGAAGCCGGACCGTTGGATCTTATCTACGATCTACAATCCACAATCTTCTTACCTTACCACGGAAGTGGGAAGTCGCGATTGAAGGCGAAAACCCGCTCGCGGATCGCGTGCAGCTTGGCCAAATTCGTGTGATCGGACAAGGCTTCGTGGATGAAATCAGCCACTTGCTCGACATGAGTTTCCTTCATGCCGCGGGTGGTGACGGCGGGTGTGCCGATGCGGATTCCGCTGGGTTTCATCGGGCTGCCGGTGTCGAACGGGATGCCGTTCTTGTTGACGGTGATGCCCGCTTCGTCGAGTGCGTGCGAGGCGTCGGTGCCGTTGAGGTTCTTGTTGCGCAGGTCCACCAGCATGACGTGGTTGTCCGTGCCGCCGGAGCAGATGCGGAAGCCGTGATGCGTCAGACGAGCGGCGATGGCTTGGGCGTTCTTGATGATTTGAGCCGAGTACTCCTTGAACTCCGGCTTGAGAGCTTCACCGAAGCAAATCGCTTTCGCGGCGATGACGTGCATGAGGGGGCCACCTTGGATGCCTGGGAAAACCTGCGAATCGATTTTTTTCGCAAACTCTTCCTTACAAAGAATGATGCCGCCACGGGGTCCGCGAAGGGACTTGTGCGTGGTGGAGGTCACGAAATCGGCGTGTGGGAACGGGCTCGGGTGCAGACCGGCGGCGACGAGTCCGGCGATGTGCGCCATATCGACGAAAAGATAGGCACCGATCTCACGGGCAAGCTTGCCCATGCGTTCGAAATCGATGATGCGGGAGTAAGCCGACGCACCGACGGTGATCAGCGCTGGCTTGAGTTCGCGGGCGGTCTTTTCGAGTTCGTCGTAATTGATGCGCTCGTCGTCAGGGGACACGCCGTAATGAGTGACATCGTAGAAACGGCCGGAGAAATTCGCCTTGTGGCCGTGCGTGAGGTGACCGCCATGGGCGAGGTCCATCGTGAAAATCTTGTCCCCCGGTTTAAGCACGGAGAAGTAAACTGCGGTGTTTGCCTGGGAACCGGAGTGCGGCTGGACGTTCGCGTGTTCCGCGCCGAAAAGCAGCTTTGCGCGGTCGATCGCGAGTTGCTCGACGATATCGACGTTTTCGCAGCCACCATACCAGCGCTTGCCGGGATAACCCTCGGCGTATTTGTTCGTGAGGACCGAACCTTGGGCCTCCATCACGGCGGGCGAGGTGAAATTTTCCGAAGCGATCAGCTCGATGTTGTTGCGCTGGCGATGCTCTTCCGCAGTGATTGCGGCATAAATCGCGGGGTCGGTCTCGGCGATGCGGCTGCCGGAGGATTTGCAAACGCGCGCTTGGTGACGGCCACCTTCGAAGGCGGTGGTGAGAAATGCATCCGCCATGGCGATCGCTGTTTCCGCGTCGGTGTATTTCCCGGCGAGGCAGAGGACGTTGGTGTCGTTGTGTTGGCGGGTGATCACCGTTTCCTCCACGGAGCGCACATTGGCGGCACGGACGTGGCGGTGGCGGTTTGCCGCGATGCACATGCCGACACCGGAAGTGCAGGCGAGGAAACCGAAATCATAAGTGCCGTCAGCGACATTGCGGGCGACGAGATTCGCGTATTCCGCGTAATCGACGGATTCGGTGCTGTTCGTTCCGAAGTCGATAACATCGTGGCCGACAGCCTTGAGGTGCTTGACGACGGCGTTTTTCAGATCGACGGCGCCGTGATCGGCTCCGATGGCAATGCGGAAGGTAGGATGGCTCATGAGCGGGGCGGGATTGAAGTCCGGGAAAGCCATCTTGCAAATCGGAAATTTCAGCGATTTACCGGTTTCGCAACTTCATGGGCGGTCTCAGCCGTGAGATGGCTGCCGCTTGCTGGTGTGGGTTGGCAGGAGGGGTATCCGGGAGTCTCCCGTGATTCGAATCCGACCAGCAGAGAATGCGCTTTCCGACAATTTTGGGGTTGATCTCTGCAAATGAATATACAAAGTAATTTCATTGTGTATTGATTCGAATTCAAAAACTCCTCCCGATGAAAACCCAATTCTCTCTATTCGTGTTTATGTTCATCACGGTTTCTCCTGTGGCCCACGGCACGGTTGTCACGACTTTCCTCGATGAAGACGACGGCGGACTCGGCGGCGGTTACGGTATTTCCCTTCGCGAAGCCGTAAGATACTCCGCCTCCGAGAGCACCATTACCTTCGCCCCCGGTCTGTCGGGCCAAACCATCCGCCTTCCTCTCGGTCCTCTCCAGATTTTCAAATCCCTCACCATCGACGCCTCTTCCCTTCCCGGGGGGCTCACCCTTTCCGCCGATAGGACGGGAAATGGAAAAACCGCGGATGACACCTATGTCCTCTTGTGCAGTGTGGGCGATTTGCTTCTCAATTCCCTCACCCTCACGGACGCAAACTGTGGTGAATCCGCAGGCTGTATCAAAGCCTACGATAACGCCCAGGTAGCCCTCACCCTAGACCATTGCACCCTCACGGGAAATTCCGGCTATCACGGTGCCGCGCTCTATGCCTATGCCTACGGCTCCGGGAGTTCCATCACCATCCGGAATTCCACTTTCGCGCAAAACTCCGCAGTCAAAGGCGCGGCCGGGATCAACTCGTATGGTTTTGCCGTCACGATCCAGAACTCCACCTTCACCGGGAATTCAGGCGGTGCCGTTTATTTTTCAAACGGCTCCCTTTCCATCAACCACGCCACGATTTCCGGAAACACAGCGACCTCCTCCGGTGGCGGCATTTTCAGCTTGGACCCCTTCAGCCTCCAGAACTCCATTGTAGCCGGAAACACCGCCCCCTCCGCTCCCAATATTTCAGGCACTTTCACCGGTTCCCATAATCTCACCTCCGGCAGTCCTCGCTTGGCACCGCTCGGCGATTACGGAGGTCCGACCAAGACCATGCCGCCCGTGCCGGGTAGTCCTGCCATTAATGCTGCCTGGCCTCCCATCCTCACCACCGACCAGCGCGGCTTCTTTCAAGAGAATGATGTGCCGGACATCGGCGCGGCGGAATATCAGGCGGCTGCCGAGCTGCGCCGTTACTGGAATCTCGACTTCGACGGCGATGGCAGCCCCTTCGGCATTGAGGTCGGCCTTGACACCGATCCACTTGTCCCGGACGCCACCAGCCCCCGCAACCTCACCGTGTCCACCCTCGATCCCTTCGGTCACCCCGTCATCCACTTCGGTTATGGTTCCCTACCACCATATTTTTCCGCCGAATGGGTCCTGAAGCGTTCGTCCACTCTCAGCCCTGGCAGTTTTCAGGAGATCTACCGCTTCAGCTCCGACAGCGCCGCTCCCCAACCTGGCATCACCTACCGCCGTGACTCCAGTGGGGACACCGTCACCGATACCACAGCCCCAGCCGGGGGGGCATTCTATCGGATTGAAGGCATCAGCCCGTAAACCGCATTCAGATCCGCCTTGCGCTTGAAGAACTTTTTTCAAGCGCTTAGGCATCCAGTTCATCACAGGAGCCTCGATAGATTTTCATTGTCAGTTTCCTGATCTATTCGCCGCTGAAACCGAAGCCGGTGGTCGCTGAGGAAATCTAAACGGTAGCAGCCGCCCGCACGTCCTGAATGATCAGTTGCAGCGTCGTTCTTCCGCGGAACGTGTTTCGATCAATCGTAAACGCGATGTCCCATGGTGGATCGGGAAGGGGATACTCGCCGCCGCCGAAGAAAACGGCGTCCTGTTCGTGGTAGCCTTGGCGCAGCATGAACCGAAGATGGTGGTTCTTCATGTGCAACGGCGGCCTGCTCAGGCCGACCTTACGCGAGATGAAAACCGGTTGTGGATTGCCGCTGCCGAAGGGTTGGAGCAGATCGTAGCTGGAGAGAAATTCGAGCGAGAGCTGATCGAACGAAATTTCCGCGTCATACATCAGCTTCGGTTGGCGCTGCTCCGCGCTGGTGTTGTTCAGAACGTAGGCGGCGAAATTTTTGCGAAATCCGTCCATTTTTCCCTCTTCGATCGAGAGTCCGGCGGCCATTGCGTGCCCGCCGCCAGCGATGAGGTCGTCCTCGCAGGAGCGGATCGCATCCACCAGGGAAATTCCGTCGATGCTTCGGCCCGAGCCTTTTCCGATGCCATCTTCATCAATCGCGATGACGAAAGTCGGCTTGTGATATTGGCGCATCAACCGTGATGCGACGATGCCGACCACGCCATGGTGCCACGTCCGCGAACCCAGCACGATCACAGGATCACGCGCTGGATCGAAATCCCGGGTGAGCATTTCCACAGCTTCGCGGCGGATCAGACCTTCGTGGGTCTGGCGCTCCTTATTGTAAGCGTCGAGTTTCAGTGCCAAATCATGCGCCAAGCGGCGGCAATCCGTCGTGAGAGTTGCCAGAGCATCCTCCGGCACATCCATCCGGCCGGCAGCGTTCAGCCTCGGTCCGATACGGAAACCGACGTCCATCGAGGTCGCTGTCCCGTTCATTCCGGTGACTTCCTGCAAGGCTCGCAGTCCGGGATTCATGGTGCTTGGCAAATGTTTCAGCCCGTGGCGCACCATCAACCGGTTTTCCCCGATCATGGGAACGATGTCGGAAATCGTCGCAACCGCCACCAGATCAATCAGTTCCTTTAAATCCAAATCGGTGGGCCGCGTTTTCAGCAACGCATGCCCGAGTTTGAAAACCACCCCAGCCGCGCAAAGATAGGTGAATTCAGTCCCGCATTTCGGATTCACCAGCGCACAGCAATCCGGCCTGGCTGTCAGCTCGGGCTCATGGTGATCCACGATCAGCACGTCAATCCCATCCGCCCGCAATGCCGCCACTTCCGGAATCGAAACCGTTCCGCAGTCCACCGTGATCATCAAATCCGGCTTCGGCCCTTCCGCCATGCAACGTTTCAATGCTGCGGTGCTCAGCCCGTATCCTTCCGGTCCGCGGCGAGGAATGAAATGGCGCGGTTCGAGTCCATAGGCCCTCAAAATCCGCCGCATCAGCGTGATCGAAGTCACTCCATCCACGTCATAATCGCCGTAAATGCAGACTTTTTCCTGACGATCAATTGCCTGAAGCACCCGCACCACGGCCGGTTGCATGTCTGGAATGAGAAACGGATCCGCCAGATCCCTCAATCTCGGACGCAGATAGCCCTCGAGATCCACACCGGCGGGAAGGCCCCGTTGGCGGATCAAGTGCTCGAGTATCGGTGGAAACGTGCCCTCGGAACCGATTTCGTTTTTCCGAAACGGTTCACCGCGCGCGATCCATCTGAAAGGCTGGGCTCTCATGAAGTGCGGCGGACCCTAGGAGGTGATATGGGCAAGACACAAGAGCCAAACAAAATTCCTCTACCTGAATCCATTGCAAGGCCCGGCAGCCGCTACAAAATACGGGCAAGACCGATGACCGGACACCATTGTCCACACATGGCTACCGTAGCGATTTCCTATGGACAGCTAGAAGTCGGCGCTTTGCATCTTTCCCGTGAAGATCGCGCCAAGCTGGCGAGCCGTTTTTTGGAAAGCTTGGAAATCGACGGATCGCTCTCGGCGGACGAGCTGCAAATTTTCAATCGTCGTTCCCTCGAAATCCATGAATCAACGGTCAAGCCGTTGACATTCGATGAGCTTCAGAGGGATGTGGCAGCCAGATTGGCATAATCGGGCTGACCGTTGACCCCAAGTCGAAGCAGAACGGGGCTCGGGCGCTGAGCGTGCAAATGCGCCCGCTGCGACACTTTGGCGCTGATGAAGTGTGTCATAATGTCTCGATTTGGTTGTGTTTTTATGAGTCGCTGTATCATTTCAAATTCATAATTCATTGATCAATAGCGATATGAGCTATTTTTCTAAATCACGGCACACGCCCTGCGAAAGACGCGCATCAACCAACGCCCAAACGGGCAAATGTAGAAAGAAACCACCCCTATGTCCAAAATTCTCGGAATCGACCTCGGCACCACCAACTCTTGCATGGCCGTCATGGATGGCAGCGAATCCACCGTCCTCGAAAACTCGGAAGGCGCACGCACCACC
>JBDSZP010000083.1:0-6645 GCA_039925065.1 Luteolibacter sp. | reverse complement strand
TTGGCTCGTCCCATTGCCACCTCATTGGCAGCGCGGATCGGAGTCCGCGCCTCCTTGAAATGCGGTGGCCTCTTCATCACGCGCCTCCTCGGCGGGCGGCAGCTTCCTTCATCAAGATAGAGGTAGGAACGGGGCTTTCGCCCCGCTCCCCCCTCCGAACCGGACGTGCGGATCATCACTCCGCCGTCGGCCGTCGTTTGTCGCGACGGGGCTTCGCCATTCACTCGCAGGCTCGCCAATCTGTCCTAGCCGAATCGTGTTCATCGTTTTTATCATCTTTGCGGTCTGTCAGGTTCCTTCCATTGCTCTCCACCCCGCCTCGCGGCGACGCAGTTACTTCAAGTTCTCAGCCCGGATGCGTCCGAAGCTGGCCGGAGTCTCCCACTCCGGAGGGTGTTGACGCTTCGCAGCGCACGAGCGGCGATATCGGATCGCCGTGTCCATGAGGTGCCAATGAGTGGCGGTTTCCTCACCCCATTGGCTTTTCATGGGCGTGGGCGATCCGATATCGCCCCTCCTTGACCATTTTCACCGCCCCAGCTCCAGAACCGCATGAATTAGTGGGAATGGGCCTTCATAAGTGGTTAAAATACCCTGCGTTTTCCCTAGTGTCGGGTCCTTCTTCTCCGCCTTCCTCTGCGAACTTTGCGCCTCGCGGTTTAAATTATTCATTCATGCTAACCTGTAGAAACGACAAACCCGGCGCGGATGCGCCGGGTTGTATGAAGGAAGATGGAAAAAAGTGCGGCGGAAAAATCAATGACCGGCGCCTTGGTGCTCCTGGATGTATTCCTGTTTGAGGCCGAGGGCTTCGGGAGCGTGGAGCACTAACATTTTCATACGCACATCGGCAGGGATGGTCCTGCGGGTGGCTTTTGAAACGATGATCATCAGACCGATGGAGAGCGGCACGGACCAGATGGCGGGTTGCTCGCAGAGGATGCGGAGCAGTGGATGGAGCTTCCAGAAATCGTTGATGCCGACGAATCCCGCGAAGACCTTGCCCATCGGCCCCTTGTCGAGGGCGAGGGTGCTGACGTTCACGACGGCTGCGGAGATGAGCGCGCAGAGGCCGCCGGTGAGCATGCCGGTGGCGGCACCCTTCATGGTCATGCCGCGCCACCAGACGCTCATGAAGAGCAGTGGGAAATAACTGGCGGCGGCGATGGCGAAGGCCTGGCCGACCATGAAGTTGATTTCCAAAGGTTCGACCATCGAACCCAGCAGGACGGAAACACCACCGACGAGGACGGCGCACCATTTAAACATTTTCATGCGGTCTTCCGGGGTGGCGTTCGGGCGGAGCATGCGGCCATAGACATCGTGGGCGAGGGCTCCGGTCATGGACACTAACAACCCCGAGAAGGTGCTCATGAAGGCAGCGAAGGCTCCGGCGCAGGTGATGCCGCTGAGAATGGAGCCCATGATCCCATATTTCGCACGGATGAGTGTGGGGAGTTCCAGCACGACCTTGTCAGGCCCTTTGGAGCCGGTGGCAGCGTAGAGTTCCGGCAGAAAATTCCGGCCGAGCACACCGAAGACCGGCGGAAAAACATAGAACACGCCGATGAGAATCATCACCCACATGGTGGTCCTCTTCGCGGCAACGCCATCGGGATTGGTGTAAAACCGAACGAGAATGTGCGGCAATCCGGCGGTGCCGCAGACGAGCGCGACGATGAGGGAGAAGGTATATAATAGCGAAAGCGGGCGGGTTTGCGCCGGAGTGAGGCCTGCGGCCTTGGCGGCTTTGGTGGTGAGCGGACCAAAGGGAGCGATCCAGGCTTCGTCTTTCGGCGCTTTTTCCGGCAGGGCGAGGCGATCGGGTTTTCCTGTATCCACGGTCTGGACGATGGCGGGCGGCGAGTCGTCGGAGGATTTGTTCAGCGAAAGGTTTTTCCCGTAACCGCCATAGACGGATAGAAGGACGAAGACCGGCACCGAAATAGCGAACATCTTGATCCAATACTGCACGGCCTGCACGAGGGTGATCCCTTTCATGCCGCCCAGTGCGACGTTGAGTGTGATGACGGCACCGACGACGGCGACGCCGACCCAATAGGGCAGACCGGGAAAAATGTAGGCAAGCGTGGTGCCCGCACCTTTCATCTGCGGCATGGTGTAGAAGAAGCCGATGAACAGCACAAAGCAGACGGCGATCTTGCGGAAGACCGGCGAGTCATAGCGGCCCTCGGCGAAATCCGGAATCGTGTAGGCCCCGAAGCGACGCAGCGGCCCGGCGATGAACAGCAGCAAAAACAAATAACCGCACGCATAACAGACCGGATACCAGAGAGCATCATAGCCCGAGAGCATCACCATCCCAGCGATGCCCATGAAACTGGCGGCGCTGAGGTATTCGCCGGAAATGGCGGACGCGTTCCAACCTACGGAAACGGAGCGGCCTGCGACGAAAAAGTCAGAAGCAGACTTGGAGGATTTCGCAGAGCGGAAACCCATGATGATGGTGATGACCACGGTGATGGCCGAGAAAGCGAGGATCCAGAGATCGATTTTCATACGGGCAGGTGAATGTTAGGATTTGCGTTTGTTGCCCTCGGCGGCGACACGGACCTCGTCGTTTTCCAGAGCCATCGAGCGGGTGATAAAGATGCGGGCGATGATCCAGACATACGGGAAAAATAGCACGCCAAGGATGAGCCACGTCAGCGTAAACCCGCCGACGCGCTGCGCCATGAATGCGGGCGCGAGGTAATTCAACAACGGCAGACCGAATAGCAGAATGACAAACGCGGTGGCGCAGGTGATGGACAATTTGAGCTGTCGTTTCATCAATCCGTGGAGGAATTCCTCGCTATGGATGAAGTCGTCGTGTTTCGGCGGTGTTTGGGGCATCAGATGGATGGGCTGCTTGGAGCATGAGAACAGGAATCCTTATGCCATGCGTCAAGAACCATTTCCCCCGGAAGCAGGCTCAATCGGGTGATTGATGGATATAAGTTCCCGGTTTCAAACTCACGGATTTTGATTATGTTCCCGCCATGTCGCCACTCGAACGCTTCCTGGATCCCGCCGCTGTCTCTTTGAAAATCTGCGGAGTGACGACGCGTGCGGATGCGGATCAATTGGTTGCGCTGGGGGTGGATGCGCTCGGTGCGAATTTCTGGCCGAAGTCGAAACGCTACCTCGCGCCGGAAGAGGCGGCATGGTTGCGCGATCTGGCAGGAAAAATTTTGCGCGTGGGAGTCTTCGTGAACGAAGGGAGCGAGCTGCCGCTGCTATTATATAAGGAGGGCTTGATCGATGCGATCCAACTGCACGGTGACGAGACGCCGGAAGACTCCGCGCCATTTCGTGAGGCGGGGGTGCCATTCATCAAGGCGATCGGCGTGAAAACGCGGGCGGATTTGGAACGTGCGGCGGAGTTCGGCGCGGCGGCCATTCTGTTGGACGCGCATGCACCGGGCGTCTACGGCGGGACGGGCGAGGTGTTTGATTGGGCGGTGGCTGCGGAATTCCTCGAACAACATCCCGGCCTGCCGGTCATCCTAGCAGGCGGGATCGTGCCGGGCAATGCGGCGCTCGCTGCGGAAACGGTGCGCCCTGCAGCACTCGACATCGCATCCGGCGCGGAGATTTCACCAGGTGTTAAAGACTTTCAAAAAGTCGCTGCATTTCTTACCGCCCTGCACCGCTGATTCACATGCTCACCGATTCCCACTGCCATCTCGCGTCCCACCGTTTCGCGCCGGAGGAAATCCCGGACATCATCGCCCGCGCACACGCTGCGGGAGTGGGCAGACTCATCACCCTGGCGACCAGCCTCAATGATGTGCCGCCGAATCTATCCATTGCGGAAAATCCAGCGGTGCACGCGTGCATCGGAATTCATCCATGCGATGTCCATCACGCTCCGGACGATGCAACCGCGCAGCTCGCGGAATTCGCGGGCGATCCGCGGGTTTGTGCGATCGGTGAGACGGGATTGGATTATTACCATCCGGCTCCAGAAGGATGGGATGAGGAAATTTTCCGCGAACGGCAGAGGAATTTCCTGCGTCAACATTTCGAACTCGCCGCCGCTGCGAAGCTCAACATGGTCATTCACACGCGGGATCTGGAGGGATACGCTTCGTTTGAAGACGCGCTGGCGATCTACGGTGATTACCATAGCTCGGTGCGCGCCGTGTTTCACTGCTTCATCGGCCCATGGGAAAATGCCAGGCGCGTGCTCGATCTTGGAGGAATTGTTTCCTTTGGAGGAGTCGCCACGTTCAAGACCGCTCATCAGGTCCGCGATACCGCGATACAATGTCCGGCAGGTTCGTTCATGGTGGAAACGGATTCGCCCTATCTCGCGCCGGAACCCTATCGGGGAAAGCGCAACGAACCGGCGTTCGTGCGGGAAGTGGCGGAACGTCTCGCAACATTGCGCGGCGAATCCCCCGAGGCATTCGCACTTCATACGAACGAAACAGCGGGCGGATTTTTCCGACTCCGCCCAAGTCCGCATGAATAAAAACCGAAACCTGTGACGTTTTACCCCGGACAGCGGCATCCAGTTCCGTTCTTCACAATTCCAATTCAAACCTCCACACTCACGCCATGACTCCGATACGCATCCTCGCGCCATCCCTGCTAGCCGTCGTGCTCGCCTCCTGCGCTTCGCAAAAAGCCAACCAATACGACACGCCGGTTGCACCAGCAGCCGCCGACACCAGCGCGGTCAACGCACCGGTCACTCAACCTGCCAACCCCGTTTATGACACACCCGCTGCTTATGAAGAGAGCAGCGCCACGGTTGCTCCCAGCGCAAACAATCCTAACATCCAAGCAAGCCCATCGGTTCCCGCAGCTCCGGCAGCCGCCGCAGCGGCTCCGAAAGCTCCATCAAACGGTGCCGCCATCATCCACACCGTCGTGGCAGGTGACACACTTTCCGGCATCAGCGCGAAATACAAAGTGTCCGCCGCCGCCATCAAACAAGCCAACGGCATGACCAAAGACACCGTCGTGCTGGGCAAGAAAATGGTGATCCCACCAACCCACTGATCCCTTCAACCCGCCGCCGGGATCCTCGTGTTCCCGGCGGCTTTCTTTTTCAAAACCATGCGCTCCCTACCTATTCTCGCGTCACTGATCGTTTCCATCTATCCTGCTCTGGCGGAAACGCCGGCAACGCCATCCGTAAAAACAGAGAAAGCCGAGCCGGGTTCAAGCGACCGTGAAATCGCCTTGGACAATCTTCTCTCCGAGCGCGAGTCCGACAAAGCCCTCGACAAGGCCATCGCCGAAGCACGGAAAATCGGCCTCAGCGAGCAAACCATTCTCGAAGCGCGCTTTCTCTATCATGTCGATCGCCGCGAGGACGACGCGATCGCCGCGATGCTTCCCGAGTTCATGAAGCAGCGCGAGGTTTTCAAACTCGAGGACTCTTCGATTTTCAGCGTGAAGGAAGACTGGCTCGCCGTGCTCGAGTATGTGCAGGCCATCGACAGCCTCAAGAAAGGCGACAAGAGCGCGTTTAAAAACCACATCACAGAAGCCTTCTGGCTCAGCCCGCGCCAGGCTTCCGCATTCGCTCCGCACATCGACCGTATGCGCCTTGAAGAAGCCATGCGTTCCGTGAAAGTCGATTTCACCACCAAACTCATCCCCCTCGAGTCCGGTGATCCCGTCGCACTCGAAAAACTGATGGAGGGTAAAAAAGCAATGATCCTCCACTTCTGGTCCCCCCAAAGCCGTGAGTGCGAAAGCAGCATGCCGGACTACATCGCCACCGCCAAGGCACTCGGAGAAAAAGGCATCGCCATGGTTTCACTCGTGCCCGATGATTCGCCCAAAACACTAACCGCAGCACGGGAGATTCTCCATCCGCTGGGAATCAATCCACCCGGCGCATGGCTTGTGGATTCAAAGGAAAAGCCCTTCAGCCGTGATCTCCGCGTGCAAGGCCTGCCGGTATTCGTTCTCGTTTCTAACGATGGCTCCATCCTCTTCAATGGTGACCCAACCGATGACGGTCTGTGGGAAGCTCTGAAAAAAATCGATCCCAAGATCGCCCGACCTCAGAGTCCTGATATCCACGAGAACGGCGATTGAATATTATGATCGAACTACGATCTCTATCGTACTTAAAAAACCCACCGGAAGGATATTTAAGATTTGTTGAAAATCGACACGTTTCAACTTGACGGAAGATCAAACTACTAGTTTCATCGTCGTTAGCGAAGAGACTACGTTTTATGGCACGCCCCACCCATCCATCGAATCTCGAACTTCAAGCCCTATCGGTCTTGTGGCACGAGGGGCCATCTACGGTAGCCGCCGTACATGAAACACTGCCTGACAAAAAAGATCGGGCCTACACCACGGTGCTATCCGTGATGCAGAGTCTTGAGCGAAAGAGTCTCGTCAAGCGGGCTTTGGTAGGACGGGCACATGTGTATGCCGCTTCCTACTCACAAGAGGTCATCGTGCAACGCGCGACCCACGACTTCCTAACCAATGCTTTTGGAGGACGCCTCGGTGAGGCGCTCCTCGCTATCCTCTCCGCTGGCACATTAACGCCGGAAGAGAAAACAAACATCGAACGCGAACTCCAACGACATAAGACTATGGCTGCAAAAAAAACAGCAAAGAAAGCAGCGGTTAAAACCGCCAAAAAAGCCGTGAAGAAAGTTG
>JBDSZP010000082.1:0-15044 GCA_039925065.1 Luteolibacter sp. | reverse complement strand
ATATCGCCCCTCCGTGCCCTTCGATGGAACACCCCAAGGAGCGGGGAGCCACCAATTTCCTGATTCACGGTGCCGTAACGGTGGCCGATGTCATGGGGGCGCTGAACCATTTTCCACCCAGCTTCGTTTGCAATTGCAGATACCACTTGCTGCCGAGGGTTATGGACGCTCCGGAGGTCAGATTGCTGAAATTAAACTGTGTGGCATTGGTGGCCAGCGAAGTGATTTTTTTCTGCTCCAGCCATGTGCAATGGGTGGTTGTGATATCGTCGATGAAGATTCCCGTGGGAGACTTCGGAGCCGCCTCGTGCGTATAAATGGCACCGCCGGTCGTGAAATAGCGGAAGCGGATGCGGATCGGAGCTGATGACTTCGGCAGCGGAAAGCTCGCTTTGGAGACATTGAAATCGAAGATGGTATTGGAGACTCCCTTGATCGGTTTTCCAACAGCTTTCCAAGTAAGGCCGTCGTTTGAAGAAATTTCCACTACTAGACTACACGTTTTGGTCATGTAGCCCCGGCGGTAGAGGAAGTTGATCGATGCGGTGGATTTTGGAACGATCTGGCGTGCCAGCTCGAAGGCTTGCTCCGGCACTCCTCTACCAATCAAATCGTAGGATGTCGGAAAGGTGAGATTGAACGAATTGAGGCCGGAAACTCTTCCGAAGCCGGCGATGGAATTCATTGCCACCATCAAATTATAACCGCCCGTTGTCCCATCGATGATCTTTGCGCTGGAGGGTTTCTCGGCGTTTTCGCTCCAAAGGCTGGATTTTTCGGAAAAGGTGACCACCCGGATGGCTTCCACTCCCACGGCCGGACTGAAATGATAGGCGGTCGTTTGATTCACAATCGGTTTGGCGGGCCCGCTGATCTTCGCATTCGGAGTCAGTCGGTCGGGATTGATGAGCGTCACCGCGTATTCATAGGACGCGGGAATCTGGGTCGTGGAAACCGAGCCAATGCCTGAAACACGGACGTGGTAAGTCACATCGTTGAAAACATATTTCGCAGCGGCACCCGCGCTGACTTGCCAGACGATTGCGGGATCGCCGTAGCCGATGGCTTTTTTAACGTTGGAAATTGGCACGACGTTCCCGCTGCTATCTGTCATTTTCACGCTGGCAGAGGAAAAATCAGCTTCCGCACAGCTTAGTGACCAGTAGGGGGAATTGACCGTGGCTGGGAAAAATCCGGCAGGCGGATAGCTCACGAAATAAGGGGCGATATTTGTAACCCGCTCGGAGGGTTTCTGAACCACATAGAGCACATTCGTGGGTGGGCGATACGCCGAACTGCCCGGTTGGTCTCCTGTGGCGAAATCCGTAGCAGGCGGGAAAATGCACCACCGGCGGTGCCCCACGTCCGTATTCCATGACGAGGTGGCCGATCCGCTTGATAGACCTTCAATCATGTATTCCGTGACGGCTCCGGGCCCATACAGTCCGAACGCGAAATTGCCGTGAGCGTTCGCGTTCCAAGTGGCGGCGGACCAGCCAATAAGTGGAGGATTGGGATAGTGGGTGATCGCCAGGTCCGTTCCTGAGCTTGAATTGTAATTCCGAATCAACATCAGCGCCGCTTCTTGGGCTGCTGAGGATTTGGGTGTGGAGGAAGGGGGTTTGTAAGGGTCGGTGGAGTCAATCACCACCTGGGATCCTGTATTCAAATGGACGTTCGAGGGCACACCCGAAATCGCGCGGAAATAATTGATGCGGCGTTCGACGTCCTTCACGAACGCGGTGGAAGTCGAGCCAGCCGTTCCGATATAGTTTCCCGTCCAGTTGACACGGGTTTCGTATCCTTCCGATTCCTGATAAACGGCCTGCCAGAAGGCGATCACATCATTTCGGTTCTGATTGTCCACCGAGAAGCCGCTGCTTTGCATCCGTGCGGGTGGCACAGGGTAGGTTCCGGGCTGCCATGCGCTCAGCGTGCTGGGGAATCCACCCAGAAAAAGTGCCGCAATGTGTGGCAGTAATGTAAGCTTTACTTTCACGTCACTGAAATAGTAAGACCATTCGATCTTTTTAGCAAACCAGAAGATTAACGTGATTTAGGAGATTGTTTTTTTGCAATCGGGTCTCAACCTTCGTTGAATTCGTAACGAAGCGCGGAAAGGCAAAAAATTGTGGCGGTTTCTACTCTGAGGACAATCGAGCCCAGAGACACGGGAAGAAAACCTGTGGCAAGGGCAGCGCTGGTTTCTTCCGCTGAAAAATCACCTTCAGGACCGACGAGCAGGGTGGCCTCAGTGGTGCCGGGGTGGTGGCGGAGTGTTTCCCTAAGTGGCAGAGCGCCAGGAGCTAGCGATGCAATGAGTTTGAGGCCGGAGGCTGTGGCTTGCGTGGAAATCCAGTGATCAAATGCCAGCGGATCCGCGATGTTTGGCAAGGTGTCCTGGCCGCATTGCTTGCAGGCTTCAAGAGCGTTGCGACGCCATTTTTCGGATTTTCCCTCGCCGGGTTGGACGACGGTGTAGCGGGTGACGAGCGGTTGGATCGCCGCTACGCCGAGTTCCACCGATTTCTGGACGATGAGGTCCATGTTTTTTCCCTTCGGAATCGCCTGCGCCAAGGTGATGGCGGGAAGGGGGGCTTGCGATGGCAGAATTTCCCCAATTTTCAGAGGAACCCGGTCGCGGGAAATGCCGAGCACCTCGGCGGAAGCCCTGCGACCGTTTCCATCGAAAATGGTGATCGTTTCCCCGGTTTTGGTTCGAAGGACTTGTGAAAGATGGCGCGCTTCATCCCCGGAGAGCGCTGGATCGTGGAGCCAGGCGCTGGGCCGGAGATAGAAGCGAGCCATGGAAGAGTGTTGAGAGTTGAATGTTGAGAGTTGAGAGTGAGGAGAAGGCGTGAAGCGTGGATTCCATCGCTCTTGTCCAACTCTCAAGCGCTCAACCCATTACTCTCAACTTGCTTCCATTCAAAGATCAAAAAACCGCTTCGCTTTTTTGAAAAATCCTTCCTGCATCGGGGAATTGTGATCACCGATGGATTCGGAAAACGCGCGGAGTTTGTCCTGCTGATCGCTATTGAGCTTGGTCGGAACTTCCACTTGGACGCGGACGTTGAGATCGCCACGGCGGCCGTTCGAGAGCGATGGCATTCCCTTTTCGCGAAGACGGAAAACAGTCCCGCCTTGTGTGCCTGCCGGGATCTTGATCGACGATTGGCCGTCCAACGATGGGACTTTCAACTCGCCACCGAGCGCTGCCACGGTGAAGGGAAGGGGAACTTCGCAGAAAAGATCCGAGTCATCGCGCTCGAAAATATCGTGATCGCGGACGTGCAGGAAAACGTAGAGGTCGCCCGCCGCACCGCCGCGAACGCCCGCATCGCCATTTCCGGATGAGCGGAGACGGGTGCCGGTATCGACGCCTGCCGGGATGCGCAGTTTGATCCGGCTGTCACGCTGGACGCGGCCATCGCCTTTGCAATCGTTGCAGGGATCGGAAATTGTTTCGCCCGCACCACGGCATTCCGGGCAGGTGGATTGCTGGATAAAAATGCCAGCCTGACGCGCGACAACGCCGCGGCCGCCGCAAGTGGAGCAGACTTTGACGCCGCCGGTGCCTTTGCTGCCTTTGGCTCCGCAGGGTTCGCAGGGCATATAACGCTCGATTTCCAATTCCTTCTCGACGCCACGAGCAGCTTCTTCGAGGGAAATTTCCAGATCGTAACGCAGATCGCTGCCGCGTTGTTTGCCAGAGCTTTTGCGGGAACTGCCGCCGCCGCCGAAAAATTCCTCGAAGCCGCCACCAAAGGCACCCCCGAAGACCTGGGAGAAAATGTCCGCCGCATCGTGGAAACCACCGCCGCCCGGGCGTCCGCCGCCGCCACCATTGAAGGCGGCGTGACCGTAGCGATCATAGGCAGCGCGTTTGTCAGCATCACTCAGCGCTTCGTAGGCCTCGCCGAGTTCCTTGAATTTGTCCTCAGCCGTGTGATCGCCCGGGTTCTTGTCCGGGTGGAATTTTACGGCGAGTTTGCGGTAGGATTTCTTGATTTCCTCCGCAGTGGCATCCCGTGCGACGCCAAGAATTTCGTAATAGTCGCGTTTATCAGCCATTTGCATTATTCTGCGGGAGTTGGGACTTTGGATACGACGACGCTGGCAGGGCGCAGCAGGCGGTCGCGGAGTTTGAAACCACGGCGGTGGACGCGGATGATGCGGCCTTCCTCGCCAGCGGAGCATTCTTCCTGAGCGACTGCGTCGTGGAGATTCGGGTCGAATTGTCCGTCGGTCGGGATTTCCTCCACGCCTTGGGAGGTGAGGAACTCGTTGAGCTGGCGGCGGACCATGTCCATGCCGATGTAGATCATCGACTTGGTATCTTGGGAGGCTGCCTGCATGCCCATTTCGAAATTATCGATTACGGGCAGCAATTCTTCGAGAAGGCGTTGGTTCGCATAACGGATCGCATCCTCGCGCTCGCGGGCGGTGCGCTTGCGGAGATTGTCCATTTCGGCAGCGGTGCGCAGGGAGATTTCCTTCCATTTCGCGGCTTCGGCTTCGAGTTGTTCCCAAGGATCAAGCTCGGCGGCTGGCGAGGCGGAAGTGGCGTCCACTTCAGCGTTTTCTACCGGAGTTTCATGCGGTGGGGCGGTGTCGTTGTCGGCTTGCATGGCGGATAGGTGTAGTCGTGAAAGCCCTCACGTCAACCCTAGGCACGGATTTTAGAGAGTTTGAAGATGCGACTTCGGCGGCCTGCTTTCCGAGCGCGAATGCAGTAGGGATGCCTCCTGATTGCCTGCCGGACGAGCGGGATTTTGGACGGACAAATCAGTCCAAGGTGGCTTTCATGCCGATTTTCAAGACAGGCAGATGATTTATCCATTTCCACTGCTAGGGGAAACAGCTTGCCAAGGCGGATTTGTAACAGTAACCAATCGCCCCCACGCAAAGATTTGCGGACTCTGCTTTCGGTTTTATGAAGTTGGCCAAATTGCTCAGTGCAGACCAGATCATCCTTGAAATGAAGGCCGTAGAGCATTGGCCTGCAATCATCGAGCTTGTCGATCACTTGGTTTTTACTGGTCAGCTTCCGGAAGAACAGCGGGAAGAAATGCTCGAAGCCTTCCGCGCCCGCGAGGAACTCGTGAGCACCGGCATCGGCCTGGGCGTTGCGATTCCCCATGCATTTTCAGATCATCTGGAAAAAGTGATCGCTGTTTTTGGCAAATCCAAGGAGGGCATTGACTTCGAGGCGCTCGACAACGCGCCGGTGCATTTCATCGTCCTCTTCATCGTCCCGCGGAAGGGCTATCACATGCACCTTCAGACCTTGGCCGCGATCGCGAAAATGTTCACCAACATCGAGGTCCGGCGCCAGCTCGGGCTCGCGGAATCACGCGAGCAAATCCTCGAAATTCTCGATCCCAAGCCGCTCCGTGTGGGTGCTTAGGATCCACACGACTTTATGACGCTTCTTCAGGAACTCGAATCCCGCCTCGCCGCTGCCTTGACCGCCACTTTTGGCGAGCCGATGACGGCCGAAGTCACCCAAGCCGCCGACCTCCGTTTCGGTGATTATCAGGCAAACGCCGCGATGGTCCTCGCCAAGCAGCGGAAGACCAATCCCCGCGTGCTGGCTCAGGAAATCATCGACAAGCTGGAGCTCGACGGTCTCGCCACCGCCGACATCGCGGGTCCGGGTTTCATCAATTTCCGCATCCTTCCCGCTGCTTACGGGGTCTATGTGAAATCGCTGATCCGCGACGAGCGGCTCGGTGTTCCCGCCACCGGCGCGGGCAAAACCGTGGTCGTCGATTTCTCCGCACCGAACGTGGCGAAACCGATGCACGTCGGACACATCCGATCGACGATCATCGGTGACTCGCTCGCCCGGATCGCTCGTTTCTTGGGTTTCAATGTCATCGCGGACAACCACATCGGCGACTGGGGCACACAGTTCGGGATGATTCTCCACGGCTGGAAAACGAAGCTGAACCGCGAAGCGCTCGAAGCCGATCCGATTCCCGAGCTCGTCCGCATTTATCGCGAGGTGAACGCGGAAATCAAAACGAACGACACCCTGCTCGAAACCTGCAAGGCCGAACTCGTCAAACTCCAGGCCGGCGACGCCGAGAACCTCGCGATCTGGCAGCAGTGCATCGATTTTTCCAAACGCGGCCTCCAGAAAATCTACGACCGTCTCGACGTGAAATTCGACCACTGGCTGGGCGAAAGTTACTACAATGATCGCCTTCCCGGCCTCGTGGAGGAGTTCCTTGAAAAAGGGATCGCCCGCGAGAGCAACGGCGCGGTCTGCGTTTTCTCGGACGGCACCAAAAAGCAGGAAGAAGATCCTTTCAAAGTCCACCGCGAGGACGGCTGGAACGACAATCCGGCGCTCATCCGCAAGGCGGATGGCGGATTTCTCTATGCCACCACTGATCTCGCGACCATCCAGTTCCGTATCGACGAGTGGAAAGCGGACCACGTCTGGTATGTCGTCGGCGTGCCGCAGCAACTTCATTTCCGCCAGCTTTTCGAGGCTGCCGCGCGGTGGGGGAAGACCGGGGATTTCCAGCACATCCAGTTTGGCTCGATCCTGGGCGATGACCGGAAATTGATGAAAACACGCTCCGGCGACAATGTCGGACTGATCGAAGTTCTCGAGGAAGCCGTCGAACGCGCGGCCAAGGCGATCGCTGAAAAGAACCCGGATCTGCAAGGCGCCGAAGCTGCGGAAATTGCCGAAATCGTCGGCATTGGCGCGGTGAAATTTGCCGAGCTCTCGCAAAACCGCCTGACGGACTATGTTTTCTCATGGGATCGCATGCTCGCGCTACAGGGCGACACTGCTCCCTACCTGCAATACTCGCACGTCCGCATCCGCTCGATTTTCCGCAAGCTGGACGCGCCGTTTGATCCTGCTGGCGTGGAAATCCACCTGAACGAAGATGCGGAAATTCACCTTGCGCGGCTGTTGGCGCGATTCGGTGAGGTTTTGCCGACCATTTTGGAAGACTTCCGGCCAAACCTTCTGGCCAATTACGTGTTGGAGCTGGCTCGTGCGTTCCACTCGTATTTCGAAGCCTGCCCCGTGCTCAAGGCCGAGGAACCCATCCGTTCGAGCCGTCTGGCGCTTTGCGATCTCACCTCGCGGACCCTCAAGCAGGGTCTTTACTTGTTAGGGATCAATGTGCCGGACCGGATGTGAACGATTTTGTTAGTTTTTAATGTTCACTTTCCGTTTTTTGGGTGTAGAAAACACCTTACCTGACTCTCATCCATGAAGCCCCCTTTCTACGTTATCGGCCACAAGAACCCGGATACCGACGCGATTTGTTCTGCCATCGGTTATGCCGCCTTGTTGCGAGCCGTAGGCGAGGAGCCGAATGCCATCGCCGCCCGCTGCGGTGAGATTTCCCAACGCACGAAATGGGTGCTGGAGCGGGCCGGGCTGGAGCCACCGCTGCTGATCACCGATGTCCGGACGAATGCCGGGATGATCTGCCATCGCAAGGTCATCAAGGTGGGCTTGTCGGACACTTTCATCACGGCCTATCGGCGGATGCTCGATGCCCAGATCCGTTGCGTCCCGGTCGAGGATGAGGAAGGAAACCTGTGCGGTATTCTCCGCTATTTCGATCTGCTCAAGCTCCTGCTGCCCGCCGATACGGAAGGCCTCAGCGTGCGGACGATCCATGTTTCCCTCGCGAAACTCGCCGATACGCTCGAAGCCCAGAGCCTCGGCGCGGTTCTGCCCTCCTCCGAGGTTGAGGAAGATCTGATTTTACTCGTCGGTGCATCGTCCCAGTCCACCGTGGACAGGCGACTCAAGGAGGCCGTCAAGGATGGCAATGTGGGGAAATTCCTCGTTATCTGCGGTGACCGCCCGATCGTCCAACGCTACGCCATCGATCACGGAGCACGCGCTTTGTTGGTCACTGGTGATAATCCGATTTCAGGAGAAATCCTCGCCTATGCCGCACGCAGCGGGGTGGTCGTTCTCCGCTGCCATCAGGATACCGCCAGCGCTTCCACCCTGATCCGCTGCTCTCGGACGGTGCGGCACGTGATGGAAGGTGAATTTCTTACGGTCGGTGCGTCGGAGCCGGTTTCCCGTCTCCGCAAACGTCTCGCCGCTGTGGACCAGGATTTGTTCCCGGTCGTCGAGCATGCCGGCGGAAAAATGGTCGGTGTGCTTGCGAAATCCGATCTTGTCGATCCGTCGCGCATCCGGCTCGCGCTGGTCGATCACAACGAATACGCCCAAGCCGTCAACGGCGTTGAGGAAGCGGAAATCACGGAAGTCATTGACCACCATCGTCTTGCGGGCGACTTGGTTTCGCGTGAGCCGATCCGTTATCTGAACGAACCTGTGGGATCGACCTGCACGCTCGTCGGCCGGAAATTTTTCCATCGCGGCTTGATGCCTGCACCGAGCGTGGCGATGTGCCTCTGCGCGGGAATCGTTTCGGACACCCTCTGCCTCACCTCGCCGACGACAACTTTGCTGGATCGCGAGATGCTCACTTGGCTCAGCGGGGTGGCTGGCGTGGACCCGAAGAAATTCACTGACGAGTTTTTCGGCGTCGGATCATTGATTGCGAACGGAACGCCGGAGGAAATCCTGAATGCGGACCGCAAGGAATTCACGGAGCAAGGATTGTTGGTCAGTATTTCCCAAGTCGAGGAACGGGACCTGCATGGCTTTGCGGCGCGTCGTCAGGAGCTGGAAGCGGCGCTGAGAGACTTGTATAACTTCAAGAAATACGACTTGGCCGTGCTTGCGATCACCGATGTGGCGCTTCATCACAGCATGATTCTGGCGATCGGCCAGGAAGCGGCTCTCGCGAAATTTCCGTTTGAGCGGATGGACAACAGCCTTTTCCATGCTCCCGGCGTCGTCAGCCGGAAGCGCCAGATTTTCCCCGCCGTTTGCGAAGCGATCCAGCACTCGCGGTGATCGCCGTTCGCAATTTAGGGCGTCTTCGTCGCGCCTCTCCGTTCGTAGTCCAATCCCTTTAGGGTGTCTTTGGACGTGTGGAGAGACGGCACGCTGCATCCTCTCCTTCGGCTCGTTCACAGGATTGTTTCATGCGCGCGGAAGACACCCTAAAGCAAGGGATTGGACTACGAACGGGAGAGGCTTCATTGCTCCAAATAATCGCTCAGGGCTTCCCTTAGTGAGGTCCGGGCGCGGAAAAGCAGGCTCTTCACTGCGGAAACGGACAAGTTCAGCACGGCGGCGATTTCCTCATAAGAGAGCTGCTCGTAGCGACGCAGCACCACCGCCATGCGCTGGGCTTCGGGGAGTGAGGCGATTGCTTCGTCCACCTTTTGCTGCAATTCCGCCTGAAGAATCTCGGAATCCGGCTGGCGGTCCGGGCTGGCTTCCACGGTGAGATTCGAGTTTTCCTCGCGCTCGTCGGAGGAAACTTCCTTTTTCCGGCTCTTGCGGCGGGTCTCGTTGAAAACCAGATTGCGCGTGATGGTGAAAAGGTAGGTCGTGAATTTCGCGTCCGGCCGATAGCGTTTCGCGTTGCGCCAGATGCGGAGGAAAACCTGCTGCGCGATGTCCTCGGACTCGGACGGATTTCCCAGCATTTTCGCCACCGTGCCGATCACCGCGTTCTGATGTCGCTCCACCAGTTGCCGGAATGCGGCGTGATCTCCTTCGCCGACGCGCTCCATCAATGCGAAATCGAAAGCGCATTCGTCAGCGAGCGGGGAAGTGCGATCTGCCTCCATCTTCAGAAAAAAGGGTGTAGCGGCGACTTCGGCGCGGAACATGCGCCATCTAACCCCATGGCAGGGTGGAAGTTGCGGTGGAAATCCTCTTGCATCAAAGTTCTTCCGATTTTGCCCACTCCTCGACCTCGGGATCCAGAAAAACCTCCTCGATGACCTCCCGGGCCCAGTCCTCACGTTTTGCCAAGTGATTGAGCATCCGCCAAGCCACCACTTGGACGGCGGGGAACTCGCTCCAGACAATTTCAGCCAGACATTGCCAGCCTCGCCCGGCGAGCTTGTCGGGCCTTTCGAGCACCTCATGGCAGGCCTCGCTGAGCAGCAAAGTGCGATCCAAATCCGGCTCCTCCGCCACGGGAGGCACCTCGTAAGGACGCAGTGGCACCCCAGCCGCGCCGGTTAGTTCACATTTCGACTTCGCGCGTCTTGCAAGATCTTTCCCGATTCCCTGCAAGGCCAAAACCCGCGCCTGATGTTGTTCGTAACCTTTTCCCATCGGGGAAAAACTATCCGAAAAAACACAGGGCGGGAATCCCGAAATTCGGCAGTTCGCCGGGTTTTTCAAATCCTGCCGAGCAACAGCAGAATGATCAGAATCAAGACGATCAGACCCAATCCTCCGCTGGGAGCGTAACCCCAGTTTCTACTGTGGCCCCACGTTGGCAGGGCGCCGACCAGAGCGAGAATGAGAATGATAAGAAGTATGGTTCCGAGTGACATGGTATTAGTTCGTTAGGGTTTGGGATCAATAGGGGCGGGTGACGACGACGTAGCCGGATCCGCGTTGTTGGTAATAGACATCACGGACCTGATAGTAACGGGCTCCGTCGCGCTCAACGACACGATAGCCTCGTGGCAGTTCCCTGATGACGACTTCCCGATGGCCGGACGGGCGGCTGTAGTGGCGGGGTGCTTCCACCACTACATATCGTCCGGAGTGCGGGCGATAGTAGGTTCCGTTGTAATTGTAGTATCGTGTGCCTTCGATCACTTCGGTTCGATAGCCGGGTGGAAGAGTGCGCACTTCATAGCCTGCATTGTATGACGCGGTGACATGCGTTTGGCCGCCCTGCGCATAGTAGGGATCGACACAGCTTGTGAACAGGGTGCCGATGGCGATTGCCAAGCCGCCGAGAATCAATCGTTTGGTGATTGGAGTTTTCATGAGTATTTCAGATTGGGGTGATGGGTGAACTGCGTCGCCGTAGTTGAACTTACCTTTGCAAGTCCCGGGCCAAGCCAATTTGGCGGGCACAAGGGCGCTGGAAGGCCCTTTTTATATACGATTTCTGCCCGTCGGCTCACCCGTTGCTGTCATCTCCTCGCAGGCAAATGCACGAATCATCGTGCAGACTGCATGGCTCACGCAGCCCCAGGCTGCGCTTTCTTGAAAGCCCGCCACGCCAGGGCGGCCGCCGCAAGAGACGCGACGCCGGCTCCGAAGAAAGGCAGACCGGGAATATCGACTTTTCGTTCCGGTGCGATGGCCCACGAAAACAAAAAGGTCCAGATCAACGGCGCGGCAATCCCGGCCACGCTGGTGATGCTGTTCAGTGCCCCTTGGACCGCACCTTGTTCGTCCGACGGAACGGCTTGTGAAATCATCGATTGCGTCGCAGGCGAGCCGATCCCTGCCATCGAGCCGATCAGAATGATGAAATAGATCATCCAGCCCTGCGAGGCGATGCCGTAACAAAACATCGCCACGGTCATCGCCAGCAAGCCGACGTAAACACCCCGGCGCTCGCCGATGATTTTCAAAATCTTTCCCGCCAGGCCAGCCTGCACGATGGCAGCCATGACCCCCACCAGCGCGAGCGACAGTCCCACCTGTCTGCTATTCCAACCGTAGCGTCTGCCAGTGTAGAGCACCCACAGACACGGATAGATGTTTCCCGAAAGAATGGTGAGAAAATGCGTGCCAGCCAGACCCATCACCAACGGCCAGCGGCTCAATGCGGTGAGCGCCTTGATCGGGTGGGCGCTCGACCATTTGAAAGCGCGGCGGTTTTCCGGAGCCAGCGATTCGGGTAAAACGAAAGCGCCATAGAGCCAGTTCAGCAGCGTGATTCCCGCTGCGACCAGGAACGGCACCCGCAATCCATAACTGCCTAATAATCCTCCGATCGCCGGCCCCGCGATGAACCCCAAGCCAAAAGCAGCGCCGATCATGCCGAACCCCGCTGCCCTTTTCTCCGGCGGAGTCACATCGGCGATGTAAGCACTGGCCGCGGAAAAATTCGCCGCGGTGATGCCGGAAACGATTCGCGCCAGATAGAGCCAGCCGATTGTCGGGGCCCAGGCCAGCACCAGATAGTCGATTCCGGACCCAAATAAGGAACCGAGAATCACCGTCCGACGTCCGAACCGGTCCGACAAGGCACCCAGCACCGGCGAGAAAACGAACTGCATCAGCGCATACAACGCACCCAGCAAGCCGACTGAATGCGCCGCAGCCTGAAGATTGCCATGTTGCAACTGCTCCACCAATTTTGGCAGGACAGGCACGATGACTCCTATCCCGAAAATATCCAGAAACAGCGTGATGAAAATGAAGATGATCGCGGGCTTCGGTCGGGCCATGGCCGATGATATGGATCGAACCTGATCGTGAAATCACAATTCTCAAATCCCCCAAAACGGAGGCGCGGAGTCGCTGAAGTTTTTAAAAATTTCGCGGAATTGGTCCACTGATCAGGGAGGAAACGTGACGATTTCGACGGGTTGTGACGGCGATTTTCCTTGCTAGAAAGGGCGGGAGCGACCGCTTGACAGTAAACTTTTAAGGGGATATTAAATTCTTAGCCGCCTTTACCTTACATTCATGAAAATTGTCACCTTCCCAGCCGTCGGGCTGCTCGTTATTGCTGGATCAGCGCATCTGCTGGCCGACCCGCTGTCTGCAGCGTCGAAAACGCTCAATCCGGTTAAGGTGCCCGACGCCAAGATCGGTGACGCGCCCTATCGATTCAACGGAGCGGTGATCAGTGGCAATTACCGGGGCAGTGGCTTTTGCGCATGGAACCGGAAGACATTCTTCTCGGCGGCGCACGTGGTTTTCGACGATGAGGCAGGATTGTGGAGCTCCCCTCCGGTCTGGTATCCCCACTCAAACGCCGCAGTGCTCGATGACGATCAATCCATCAAGACCCGCGGCTACTATCGGTGGACCAACTATTCGGAGCTTGTGGCGTTGGATGGCAACAATGGGGATGCCTTCGGCCGCGACGTGATTCTTGCTTATGCCTTTAAAAACCTCATCTCCGGTTCTCCCGCCAAACTGAATTTGAGAGGCACCAGTGATCTCAGAAACGATATCAAGTCGATGATCACCGGCTATCCCGCTGTGAACGCCTACACGGGCAAGCCAATCGAGGGTTATTTCATGCACCAAACGGGGCCGGGGGTCACGCCGTACAAGACCTACGCGGGAAATTCCCTGACCACCACTCTGATCAGCACCGGTGGCGGCAACAGTGGCGGACCCGTATGGACCAAGAATCCGGACGTCGGTTGGACTGCCGCCGGCGTTCTTGTCGGCGGGCTGCCTTCCGAGAGTGTGGTTTATGCGTTTTCCGGCGACATCAACGCCCTGACCCGAGCAGTGACTCCGGTGATCAAGTCCGACCTGCCGCACACAATCGACGTGGACAGGGTTTCAACCAGCTCCCGGTTCTTTCTCTATGATCACTCCAAAACTATCCCGGATGGCGTGCCGAAGTGGACGGAATTCCCGATCAGTGTCGGAGGCTTCGAGGTGGATGATAAGGTGCAAGAGCTGAGACTGACCTTCAAGATCACGACCCATCACCGTGGCGATTTGCAAGTCGTGCTTGCCGGGCCCGGAGGATTTGAAGTGCTGGTTCATAACGAGCAAGGTGCCGGTAAGGATAATCTGGTGCTGAAAAATGCTGATTTCAGTTCCTTTTTCGCAGGCATCGATCCCACCGGAAAATGGTCGCTGCGTGTGCAGGATCGCCTCAAAGGCGACATCGCTACGGTTGAGTTTGTGCAACTTGAGATCTCTGTCGATGGCACGGCGGTGTCCGCTCCATGAAGTGGCGGGGAAGGTGGTGGCTCGCCGCCGCCGTCGCCATCCTTCTGATCGGGGGCGTTTGTTGGACATCGTTGGAAAAGCCAGCGCTTCCGGAAACGGCTCAAGCTCCGGCGGTGAGAAAGCGTCCGACCGCACCGGATTCCGTTAAAGAGCAAGAGTCTGCCGATGCTGCGGCGCGGAGAAAAATTCTGACGGATTGGGAAAACCTGATGAAGTGGCTGGATTCCGATCCGCCACCGACACCTGAGGAAATCCAGGCCCGACTGCTCGCCACCCGTGTCGCTTGGGCGGGGATGGATCCCCAATTGCTCGCGGAAATGCTCAAGAAATTGTTGGCATCCGGTGACGACATGGCGACCGGACTCGGCTTCAAAGTCGGCCCGCACGGGTTTCTCAATGGTTGGCCGACCCTGAGGGTTTTCCTGCTGGATGTTCTCGCTGCTTCGGATCACGAAATGGCTGCATCGATTGCAAAGGATGTGCTGGATAAGACGGCATCGCCCGATGAGTTTGCCGTCGCGCTGCGGTCATTGACCCGCGAGGGCATGGGGCACGCGAGCGACGCCGAGCTGCTATCCAGATTCGGCCAAATGCTCGGACGGCCGGAGTGGGGGAATTCCGCTGGATTCGCCGAAGCCCTTGATCTCGCCCGCACCATCGGTTCGCCTGAGGCTGTGGAGCTATTGGCGACTTGGAATGGAAACCCATCGCTCAAATCCATGGCCATGGATGAATTCGCCGCAGAGCATCCGGCGCAGATGTTGGAAATTCTCGCTAACGACAAAGATCTCGGAGGCCTGGTCCGTGCGAATCTGATGGCACGGGCGGATCCGGATGATCCGAAGCAACTTGCCGCAGTGGACGCCTATCTGCGTAATCCGGCTCGGTTGCCGGAAGAAGCCACCGCGTTTCTGCAATCTTTCCCGCTTCGCAGTGCCACGACCGGCTATCGGCTCTACGGAAAAACTCCCGCACCCTACAATCACGACCAGATCGTAGCCGGTGATCGCGCCGCTTTGGAACGGGTCAACCAGTGGGTGAACGACCCGGCGTTGGAAATGTATCGCGCCGATCTGCTCCCGCTCCAGCAACGACTTGCGACATGGACCGAGCAATCGCGTTGAAGTTTTAGCCCAAACAAAAAGGCCGCAGGCGGTGTGCCTGCGGCCTTTGGGAAATCAATCAAATCAGGCGAGCATGCCTTCGATGAGTTTTTCCAGCTTCACGATATCTGCCGAGAAGGCGCGGATGCCGTGAGCGGTTTTCTCAGTGGCCATCG
>JBDSZP010000081.1:0-25054 GCA_039925065.1 Luteolibacter sp. | reverse complement strand
GTCTGGCGATGGGTCATCCTTCCTATGTGAGCACTCTGGTCCAACGGATCCGCCGGGATAAAAAGGAACAGAAAATCCTGAAAAAATATGACAACATTTGAAAAATCTAGGACCGACCCCGTTCACGTCCTCTGTAAATTTTTATATTTACCGTATAGATAAGAGCCCTCATCTATATCAAATTGAACTGCCTCCAACAAAATCTGGGAATTTTGTGCAGTTGGAGGGGGTGACTCCCGACGGGAATCTTGTGCTATCATCCGCCAAAGCCGATTTATATGATCAGGGGGGATTTCAGGAATTCTTCGGAGTATTTAAGATTGATATGCCTTCTGAATGACGTCTGTTATAATTATCTTTAGTGTAAGAAAGTGAGCGATTAGAAATGGAATGAATGAAGGGCGATAAATTAAACGACTCAGAAACTATAATCGAGGCCGACCACCGGCCCAAAAGGTCGTTCGTCCCCTGTCATGTGAAAACTCACCGAATGATGGAATCACGGGTTCATCCGCCGCAGCATTTCTTGAACTTCTTTCCACTACCACAGGGGCATGGCGAGTTCCGTCCAATCTGAGACTCGGCCCGGTAGGGTGAGATGGGGGTGGGGGGCTCGTAAGGCTGCATGAGGTGTTCGCCATCGATGGGAAAGCTCGGTGTCAGACCGCGTTCCAACATGTCGAAACGTCCGCGTGATTGCTCCCTGCGTTTCCTCATTTTGTCAAAGTGCCGCAGTGCCTCTTTCGTGGACGGGTCGCCGAGCCTGTCGCAGAGATATAAGGCGTCAACCAGTGATTCCCGCTCTCCGCTGGGGAAAAGTTCCTTCGCCGCCTTTCTTGCCCTCGCAATGCTCCTTTCTGAACCATACAGAATCAAGGTTCGCGCAATGTCCGCACAAAGGTCTTCGTCTTCTTCTCTGTCCAGCATGTCTATCAGAGCGGCTTCATGCTCTGGAAAACGGAGCCTCCCGAATACTCCGGTGAGATAAAGCCGAGCACTCCACGGAAGCTCGGAATATTTCTCCAACAGAAAACCTAGCGTGGAGGAATTACCGGTGCATGAGAGGGCATCCGCGATCTCTTCGTTCAGCCAGTCCCAGTCGATCTCGAACAAGCGGACGAGTGCTTCCACCGGGGGAGGACGGCGACCGTGCTTGAGGATCAGAACCGCGGCACCGGTCCGGTAATCCTCAACGCTCGCCGCACCTGGCGGGACGTCGTGGACGGCATCCAACCATTTGGAAAGGATTGCCATGGAAACGGTTTCCCGTTGGGCAAGTGTTTCACACAACAAACCCAATTCAGTCACCTCCCTGGACGGAAAATCCGGTGAAGCGGCACATCTTTCGAGGGAGGCTTCCAGTCGGGCAAGGCACTGGTCTGCAGGGAGGCAGGCTGCCTCCAAGCGTCTCGCCACCAGATCCAACGAAATCCGAGGGTTGGCGAACTTAACCGGATTGCTCCGGATCGCGTGCGTCGCCGGCGGAGGTGCGGCAATGATCGTATCCAGAAACCGATCCATATGCGGCCGAATCAGCGGAACCGGTGCCATGCAGAACCAATTCACTAGAGGGAACAGCCCGTTCGCTTCTTCGTCATCCGTGGTCGGGGCCAGTAGTTCCAGTCGATTCGCGAGCCAGCCCATCGACTCTTCGGAGAGGGGCAGATCGGTGACCTGGTGGGGAAATTCAAAAGCCCCTTTCCAGCCATGCAGATCCAACTGGCGGAGCGCTTTCATGGTGGTTGCCGGATTCCTATGCCTGGATCCGGCCAGTAAATTGAGTGCCTCGGAGCGCACCATCATGTCCTCATGCTCCAAGCCATCCGCCAACAGTTGCTCGAATTTTTCGTTCATCGTTTCGTGAGCCGAGCTTTGGAAATTGCCTGGGAAAAGTCAGCAGCGAGCTCCCATTCCCCCCTAGCGGGCTCAAGCAGCTCCTTTTCTCAAATCTCTCAGAGGCCGTCTGAAAAATCATCGGATGTGGACACGAAGATGATTCTCGCGCAGAGCCGCAGAGGCCGGAGACGGATTCTGCGCCAAGTATTGAAGATCCGGTTGCCCCTCCTTCTTCAAAGCCTCTGCCCTCGGCGTCTCTGCGCGAGAACCCAGAAATTTATCAATTTTTCAGACAGCTTCACCGAAAGGTTGTTCATTTCGGGACGATCCGCGCTTGAAGGCGGTTAGGGGGCAACAACTTATGTCAGCTCGACTCCGGTGACGTCTTTGGCGGCTTTGACGATGGCGGCGTGGAGGACTGGATTTTGGATTACGGTCCGCTCGTCCACGAGGTGGAGCGCCTTGATGCCCTCGTCATGGAGGAGCTGGTAGGGGACGCGCAGAAATACTTGGTAGACCAGAAGTTGGCCTTCGACGCCGCCGCCTTTGAGGTTTTCGATCTGCGCCAGCATTGGACGCAGCAGGCGTCCGTTGGGTTGTTCACCGTTTGGCAGGGATTCTGGAATGACGGGCTTGGACGCTGCCACTTGAGCGGCATCCGGCTTTTGCCATACCCAGGCGTTGGTGGTGCCGGCCGCGGCTTTTTGGGGCGAGATCGACCCCAGACGGAGCGCAACGCCTTCCTGAGCTGGCTTGGCATTCGCTTGAGATTGGACTGCTGCCTTCCCTGACGCGGGCTTTGAAGCGGCTTGCTTGCCCGACGGAATGGCTGACACGGGAGCGACCTTGACGGGAGCGGCTGCCTTGGCGGCGTTGCGCGCAGCGGTGAAATCCTTCCATGAAATCAGATTCTGCCGCACCAGTTGCTTGGCGAGGAGTCGCTCGAGGGCTTCCTGAACCTGATCGGAACTCTGTCCCGTTAGCTGTTCGAGTTCGAAGGGGGAGGTCGGTTCGCTCACTTCGGCAAGCTCTGCGGCGACGTTCCACACTCCGGCAGGGAAATCGAAGTCTTTCGCACGCTTTTCAAAATCGGCGGCGAGGAGGTAGCGGTCTAGAATTGCGATGCTCATGGCAATTGGGGGTGAAATAATTTAAGGGTTAAGTCCGACAAGTAGCTGGGCGGCGTGATTGCGCCACGTAAAGGGCAGGCGTAAGGTCATTGGCGGCTGCACGATGGTCTTCTCCATGCTGCTGTTCCCTGTGACGAGGGCTGGCTGGATTTGCAGTCGTTCGCCGAAGCGTTCGCGGGCGTTTGCCGCGACGGTTTGGGCGACTTCGCCCGCGATATCGAGACGGTAGATTTCATCGCGGCTCGGTTCGCTCAGCATTTCCAACAAGCCATCGGCGACGGTCGCCGGGAGGCTCAGGCAGATCCAGCCGTTGAGGGGGCCTTGGACCACGATGAAGCCGCTGTATTTGAAGAGCGTCAGGGGCCCGAGTTCGATGGTGGAGGCACCGAACACCGGCGGGGTGCCGCTGACGGTGGCGAAGCAATGAGTCACCAGTTTCACGAAAACTGCAAGATCCGGCGCGCTGAGAACTGGGGAAGGATTCATGGTTTTTTGGCGGAGTCCGTTTTAACAAGAGTAACCAGCACACGTGAGGAGTGCGATTTCCATTCAATGGGAAGGATGAAACAAGGCGCTCCGTGGGCGGGCCGCACCGAGTCATTGGTGCCGGAGAGCAGGAACGGCGTGGAGATCATGAAGCCGCCACCGAGTTCTTCGCGGGCATTGCCGGAGATGGTGTTGGTGATTTCGCCCACGAGTTCTCCGCAGAGGTGGTCGGAGAGTTCGTTTTCTCCGAGGAGGGGCAGCAGGGCATGCAGCTTGGCACGCGGTGCCGTGTAGTAGATATTTCCGCGGTAGGTGCCGGAAATACCGATGACCGCAGAGAAATCCAGCGCCACCTTTTCGTCTTCGTGGCCGAGGAAGGGGGTGCCCATCACGGCGGGCTCGTCTGTCGTCGTGGTGAAGTAGCGGATGATGCTGGCCGCAAATATATTGAGAATGGACTCGTCCATGAACGTGTGAGGAGGAATGGGTAAGGGTTTGCGGTCAGTCGGCAAAGATATCGTCGATGGCTGCCTGGAGGCTATGAACAGTGATGGGCTTGAGAAGGAAACCGGATGCTCCCCGTTTCACCGCTTCGACGGCCGTGGGTTTGTCAGCCAGAGCCGACACGACGAGGATAATGGCTTTACTGTCCATTTTCAGGATCAGTTCAACCGCCGTCAGCCCGTCCATGTCCGGCATGGTGATGTCCATCGTGACGACGTCTGGTTTGAAGGTTTTGAATTCTTCAACAGCGAGGCGGCCATTGCTTGCCAAGCGGATTTCCGAAAATCGGTCGGAGTTCAGCGTGCGTTCGATGGCTCGCCGCATGATTAGGGAATCGTCAACAATAAGGAGTTTCATGAAGGCATGTAGAGTCGGAATTCGCAGAACTGTCCAACTTCGGTGAGCACCTCGATGCAGCCGCCAGCAGCTTCGACAAACTTGGATTTGACGATGTCCATGCCGACGCCGCGGCCCGAGTGAAGGTCGGCTGTCTCGGTGGTGGAGAAGCCGGACTCGAAGATGCACTGGATGATTTCCTCGGTGGCCGCGACTTGGCCAGGTGACAGCAGCCCGGATTCCTCGGCGCGTTTGCGGATGCGTTCGATGTCCAGTCCGCGACCATCGTCGCGCACGGCCAATCCGAGGACGCCAGGTGCAGGGGCGGGAAGGGCATGGATCGAGAGCACGGCGGTGGTGGGCTTGCCGGATGCTTCGCGGTCCTCGGCGGATTCCACGCCGTGTGCCACGGCATTGCGGGTGAGCTGCACCAATACGTCGCGGATGAGTTCGGTGCGACCATGGGCGAAGGCGTGGAGGGCGAATTCGTCCACCGTGAGGCGGGCGGATTTTTCCATGTCGGCTGCGGCGGTTTGGACGAGGTGGCGAAGCTGGTCCGCAAGAACCGAGGCAGGTGCATGCTGCTGTGGAGCATGGCCACCGGCGTTGAGCTTGCCCACTTTGCCCCGCAGGTTCTGTAGATCGTTAAGATCGCTGCGCAAGCCGGCTTGGGCAACCACGATCGAGAGGAAATCGTCACCGGTAAGTGTCCGGCGGGAGAGCAGGTCTTTGATCTTGGTTTCGAATTCGTGAGCGGCCTTTTGGAAGTAAATGAGTCCCAGCAATGCGGCGTTGCCGTTGAGGTTGTGGATACTGCGATAGACGGTTTGGAGGCGTTCACGCAAGACGTCGTTACGGCCGCCGGCAGCCGCGAAGTCCTCGGCGCGGAGGGTGGAGTTGACCGTTTCCAATTCTTCCGCAGCGAGCTTGACGAAGGCTTCCAGTTCGTCATGCGGCAAGTGGACGATGCTGAGCAAGACCTGCATTTCGCGTTCCTTGGTTTTCTCGGCCTCACGGAGCTGGGTTTCCAGTTCGACTTGCTTGGTCACATCGCGCAGGGCGACGAACAGGCGGTCCACCTTGCCATCCACCACGATGCGACGGAAGGAAAAGCCGAGGTAGCGGGTGATGAAGCCACCAGCGGGATTGGGGAAATTCACTTCAACATCGGTGAGAGGATTCACGCTCAGGACGGTCCGTTCCTTGCGGGTGGCGTCGAAGAGGAGGTCGAAAAAGTCACGCGAGGTGTTGAACATTTTTTCCGACAAATAAAGCTTCAGAATGGCATAAAGGCTTGTGCCGGCCAGCTCTTGTTGGCGCAGGATCAAAGGAGCCTCGCGGGAGTGGTAATCGCCGATGATGCCTTCCTGATTGATGAGGAAAAGGCCTTCCTGCACGGTTTCCATGATTCGGTCCGTTTCCGCCTTGGCGAAGCCCATTGACGAGAGTTCGCCGTAGGTCTTTTCCAGTGAGCTTAGCGCCAGCTCTGCGCGTTTGCGTTGTTCCGAGCCGCGGTTGATCAGGAAAACGCCCGGAATGAGAAAGAGGGTGATGGAGGCAAGACCGATGAAAGTATTGCGGACGCTGCTGATGGATTTGATGTTGGCCTGGCCGGTGACGTCGCTTCTGCTGGTGAGGCTGTTCATCAACTCGAAGATGGGCAGGTTCCGCTCCCGGGCCATGTTCACGGTTTCGGTAAGCTCGGTCTTGGTGGCTTTGCCGCCGGCCACCCGCTTCACCTGTGCGAAGAGTGGCACCCAAAGCTGCTTGGTGCTCTCGACCAAGCGGAGCTCCTCGACGTCGGTCGTTGGTGGCAGGTACATCTCCTTGCCGCCGATGCCAACGATCTTGGATCCGATGTCAAATCCCTTGAGCACGACGTTGAATGTTTCGCTCGTCTCGTTGATCTCGGCCAACGAGGCGGAGGTGTCCTGGCCAGCCAGCGAGTCACGCTCGTAAGCCAACAGCGCTTTTGTCATGCGCTGGGAACGCGAACTTTGGTTTCCGGCGAGCTCAACCCGGTTGGAGTTGAATTTGACGACCTCTGCAAGGTGGGAAGTGGTAACGATGATCGCCACCAGCGATCCCACTAAAACCAAGGCGAGCACGATATAACCGCCGAGTAGAATTCGTGGATCAACAGCGCCTTGGCTTCCTAACTCGGTACGATTGAAGGGATTTTTCTTAACGAGATAATTCACGGAAGGTGACTTCTCAGATATTTTAACCAAAGTCACCAGATTTTTTATAAAAACCTCGTGAATGTAATTCGTCCTTGCCGCAGGCTAGATTTATAAATAAAAGGCCGGATTTTGTAACTATGTCGAAGGGGGGATTTGCGCGGACAAATCGGCCCCCTCGGCATGAGATTACTCAGATCGAGCCGCTTTTCGACGTCGAAGCATGATCATTGTGCCGAGCGCTCCAAAGATGACGGTGACGGATCCAATCGCAGCGGTAATGAAAGATTTACGCGACATGCCCATCACAAGGGGGGCCTCGGTAACGGAGTCGGTCACGACTGTGATGTTCACGAAGTTTCCGGGCTTGTCGTCACTGGAGAAATTGTCTCCGCCGGTGTGGCTGTTGTAGTTGATCACCCAAGTATTGAGGCCCACGGAGAATTTGGCACCATTCGACAACACTTTGCCGCCAGAGGTGAATAATCCGTTGTTCCAAGCGCCGGTGTAATTGATCAGCGAAAACACCTTGCCGGCGGCGAACTCCGTGGGAGTGCTCGCAACGTCGGTGAGGCGGAGTTCCACGCTCCCTGCGAGTTTGAGGTTGCCATGCGCCACGAAAAGGTCCGCCTCGGTCCCCTGCATGGCCAATGAATCGAGCTCCACGGAATAGATCGAACCGCTCTCGAAGGACAAATCTCCGCCTGCCAGTGACTGGACACCGTCACCCGGAGCAAGTGTGCCGCCGCCTTTGACGGTCACGTTTCCGGTGAAGGCACCGGTGCCGCCAAAAGTGGCGGCGCTGCCCACCGTCACGTTTTCGGTTCCCAAGCCGGAGCCTGCGGTGTTGTTCGCCATCAAAGCACCACCGCTGACGGTCGTTTCTCCGGTGTAGGTGTTGGCCCCGGAAAGGGTCAGCGTGCCGGCTCCGATTTTGGTGAGGCCGAATGCTCCGCGGATCGCGCCGTCGAGCGAAATGTTGCCTGTGGCGGCATTCATCGTGCGGGCCGAGGACAATGACATGTCGAGGTTGATCGTTTGCAGCTTGGTGCTGTTGTTGATCAAATCACCGCCGAGAGTGAAGCCGTTGCCTACGAGGGTGTAGGCGCTGGCTTTCGGGCCAAAAGTGATGTTCCCGACGCTGAGGCCGGCCGGGAGGTCGTTGGTGAGAGTGATGCCGCTGGATCCCGGACTGTCGAAGATGAGGCTATCGCCCGGAACCGGGGTTCCCGCAGCCTTCCAGTTAGCGGCTGTGGCCAGGTTGGAATCGATGTTTCCCTCCCAGGTCCGGGTATTGCCCGTCGCGGGATTCCCGGCGGGAGCGGCCGCTTGCTGGGGTGCCGTCGCTGCCGAAGCCAGGTCATTGCGGATGATGTTTTTGACAATTTCACCGGGGACGGGAATCGCGCGGATGTGATAGGCGGATGGCGGCAGATGGAGCTGGCCGGTGATATCCGTCCAGGTCTTCAAGTCCGTGGAGCGGACGAGGTTGTAGGGCTTGTTGTAGCCTGTGACGAAATAGAGATAATAGGCGTCGCCGACCTTGCAAACGGACGGGCATTGGAGGCTTTCGCTCGGGAGAGCGGGTCCTTGTTCGCTATAAGGGCCTCCCGCTTGGTCGGCGGTGGCGAAGTAGATGTGCCCTTGGGTTTTTCCGCCCACGGATTTGTCGCCTTGGTAGAACAAATAAAAGCGGCCGTTGGCATGCTCCGAGGCGACGTCGATGGTGGTATTGTTCTGGTTGAGCAGGATTTCCGGTTTGCTGAATGTTGAGAAATCCTTGGTCCGAACCGCGTAGAGACGATGGTTGTTCTGGGGGTGGAAGACGGCGTCTGTTTCTGGAAAACGGCCCGGAACCGCGCTGGCCCAATGAATGATGTAATCATTATGGGACTTGTCGTAAATGATTGCGGGAGCCCAGCAGTTGAGGGTGGCCGGGTAATCGCCCATGAGCGAGAGAGTTCTCTGGTTCGTCCAGTGGATGAGGTCTTTCGAGCTGGAGTAGCCGATGGTTTTGCCTTTCATGCTGGTCGTGAAGACCAGATGGAAGGTGCCGTCCGGTCCTTGCATGACATAGGGATCTCGCATGCGTTTTTCCTCGCCGGAGGAGGGCTGTAGGAAAACCTTGCCATTATTGAGCTCTTTCCAATTCAGGCCATCCGGACTCCACGCGAGATAAAGCCCGTCGCGGTCAGAGTTGGTATGGTAATAAGAGGCGATGTAAGCGGTGGAGGGGACATTTCCGGTGGGATCCGACTGGGCGGATGAGGTGGTCGGGATCGAGACGAGAGCCAACAGGAGAAAGGGTAGTTTACGCATCATGGAGGAAAAGCATGGTGCCTGGCTCCGGCGCGGGAGCGGTTGCGAACAATGCAGCGGGAGGATTTCGGATTCCATATGAATAAACGTCGGGTGGTTTTTTGCGGCTTTGTCCGGCTGGAAAAAGCCGTCGAATGGAACGCATTTACAGCGACCCTCGAAGGAATGCATAGTCAAAATTTCGCGAAACTAAATCAAATTTCCATGGAACTTCGGGGGCTCGGTTTTTCAATCCGGACCCACTCCGTCTTATCCACTCGGATTTACGCCCGGCGGCGGCGCAGTAGGACGGAGCTGCCTAGGAGCAACAGACCCGCCAGGTGTGGCTCGGGAACGGCGGTCCAGTTCAGTGTCTCGGTGCCGCTGGAAATCGATGACGAGAATGTGCCGTAGGGCTGATAGCTTTGGCCGAGGCTATCGAGCGAAATGCTGCCAAGAGAGAAACTGGCATTTCCCACGTTCGCGGTTCCGGTGCCGGATAGGGAGGCCACGGCCCAACTGCGGTTTGTTGTCCAGAAGGAGTTGCTGAAGCTCACGTTGGAACCGGAGAGATTGAATAGCAGGTTCAGCGAGGCACCTGGGTCCACCCTGAGAACGCCGCCGGTCACCCGCATTTGGTCGTAATCGGCTCCGGCCAGTCCGAGGCTCGCGGTGTTTTCGTCGAGCTGCCACGACACAATGGAAGTCGAGGAATAGATGAGTCCGTTTGAAAAGGTTTGGATTCCGGAACCGGCCCCGGCGTTGACGCCCGAGCTCTGGATGCCGTTGATGGTGACTGTTCCGCTGAAAAAGCCTTGGCCGGTGAGTGTTCCGTTGGTCGTGACCGCGCCGGCGATAATGCCATTGTTTTGCAGGGTGGCTCCGGTCGCGATTGTGGTCGTGGTGGCGCCGAGGCTTCCCGTCGGGCTGATGGCAAGTGTTCCGCCGGAAATCGTGGTGGTGCCGGTGTAACTGTTGGAGCCGCCGACCACCCAGGTGCCGCTGTCGGTTTTGACGAGGCTGGTTTTGCCGTTGCCATTGTCGGCAAGGGATGCGGAGAGCGTGTTGTTGCCGGTGTTAGTGCCGCTGAGGGTGACGGTGCGGGCTGTGTTGTTTCCTAAGAAGGTCGCCGCGCCGGAAAGGGTGAGCGGGCCGCTGCCGGAGGCGTCGAAGCCTCCGCCTGCGATGCCGATGGTGTAGTTGCGATCGGTGGATTGGGTGGCTCCGGTGTAACGCAGGGTGCCGCCGTTGAGGACCAGATTGGCGGCGGAATTTGAGGATGCTCCGACTCCGCTGTTGGTTCCGCCATTGGCGAGGGTGGCCACGGACAAGGTGCCGCCGCTGATCGTGGTGACGCCGGTGTAGTTGTTAGCTCCGAAAAAAATCTGGATGCCGCCGCCGCTTTTGGTGACCGGACCTGTGCCGGAAATGATGCCGCCGAAAGTGGTGGAACTGTTATCCGCGCCGGTGGTCATGGCTCCGTTACCGAGCGTCACGTTTCCGGTTCCGGCAAGCGAGCCGATGGTGTCGGAGTTTCCGTTGAAATCGAATGTAGCTCCTGACGAAACAACGACTGCGGAAAGATCGGCGATGCGGTTGCTCGAACTGATGCGCAGGATGCCGCCGGTGACGGTGGTCGATCCGGTATAGGCATTCGCTCCCCCTAACACCCAGGTGCCGGTGCCGGATTTAACAAGGGAGGTTTTTCCCGTGCCATTGTCGGTCAGAGCGCCGGTGAGGGTATTGCTGCCGGTATTGCTGCCGGTAAGGGTGAGGGTCCGGGCGGTGTCGGTTCCAGCGACGGTTGCGGTGCCGGCAAGTGTCAGGGCGCCGGTTCCGGAGGCATCGAATGTGCCGCCGCCGGTGTCGATCGTGAAGTCGCGGTTGGTCGATTGCGCGGCTCCCGTGTAGCGCAGCGTTCCTCCATCGAGGACGAGATTGGCGGCATCACTGGCGGATGCTCCGATCCCGCTGTTCGTTCCGCCGTTGGCGAGCGTGGCCACGGACAGGATGCCTTCCCCAACGGTCGTGACGCCGGTGTAGGTGCTTGAGCCGGAGAGTGTCTGGGTGCCAGCGCCGATTTTTACGATCGAGCCAAGGCCCGAAATGATACCGCTGAACGTTGAGGAACTGTTATCGCCGCCGACGGTGAGGTCGCCGCCACCGGCATCGACATCGCTGCCGAGCGTGACGGATCCGGCGCCGACCAGCGATCCGATCGTTTCATCGTTGTCGTCGAGATCGAAGGTGGCTCCTGAGGAAACGTTGACCAGCGAGGTGTCGCCGAGCCGCTGGGAAGCTCCGATCTGCAACGTGCCGTTCTGGACCAGAAGCGGTCCTGTATTGGAGGCACTGCCTGAGAGAGTTAGGACGCCGCCACCAATTTTCGTGAGGGAACGCGTGCCGCCGGATTCGCTGATGGAGCCGCTCAGGGTGAGGATCGATCCAGTGTCCACTTGCAGCGTGCTATCGCCAGCGAGAATGACGGGACCGCTCCATCCATTGTCGCCGGACTGGCTGCGAAGCGCGCCGATCCCACCGGAACCGGAGCCATCGAGAGTGAGAAATTCATTGCCGATCGCCAAACCGGAAACCGGCTGGAGCAACAACGTGGCCCCGCTGGCGATTACCGTGCCATGGCCGCTGCCGGTTGCTCCCAACGCGGCGGTGTTGTCGATTTGAAGGATCCCGCTGCTCACGTTGGTCACGCCGGAATACGTGTTGGCTCCGGAAAGCACCAATGTCCCGGTGCCGCTTTTGGTGAGTGCTGTGGAGCTTGCTGCCGAGGTGCCGGAGACGACGCCCGAGAGGGTGATGCCGGCACTTCCGTTGATCGTTAGCAGCGAGCCGCCGAGGTTGGCCGCGCCGCTTAGAGTGAGGCTGCCGGAATTGGAGGTGACGGTGGAAGCTCCGGCCAGCGTGACATTTCCGGACCAGGAATTGGTGCCGCTGTTATTGACGAGCGCACCGCCGTTGGAGGTTCCGCTGCCGGTCAGGCTGAGCGCCTTGGTTCCGACGGAAATGTTGTTTTCCAAAGAAAGAACCGCTCCGGAAGTTAGGGAAACCGTGCCTGCTGTTCCTCCGAGCGCCGTTGCGGAAGTCAGGGTGATTCCGCCGCCTTGGATCGCGGTGTTTCCGGAAAACGTGCTGTTGCCTCCGAGCGTCAGGATGCCGGAGCCGGACTTGGTGAGCCCTCCGGTGCCGGTGATGACGCCGCTGAAGGTTGAGGAATTGGTTCCGGTTGTTAGGATTCCGCTGCCCAGTCCGATCGTGCCGCCGCCTGCGAGACTTGCGGTGGTGGTCGCGTTGCCATTGAGAAGGAAATTCGTGCCGGAGGAGACGGTGAGGGCGGTGCCGGAGTCCAGGCGGTTCGCTCCTCCCATGGCCAAGGTTCCCGAGCTGACCAACGTTGGACCGGTGTAGGTGTTGGCCCCGCTGAGCGTGAGGGTGGTGGTGCCGGATTTGGTGAGACCGCCGGTGCCGCTGATAATGCCTGAAAAGGTAGTGCTGCCCGCCGTGCCGCTGGTCAGTGTGGCAGTGCCGAGGGAGACGTTTCCGGAACCGGCGAGGGAGCCGATGGTGTCGGAGAAATTGCCGAGGTTGAACGTTGTGCCGCTGGCGAGCGTGACTGCGGAGCCGTCCGGGATGACGTTTGCAAGGCCGAGGCTGAGGGTTCCGCCGTTGATGACCGTGGAGCCGATGTAGTTGTTGGCGGCAGTGAGGATCAGCGAGGCGTTGCCGGATTTGGTGAGGTCGTAGAATCCGGTGATCGCTCCTGCCCGGAGATCGGCGGTGGTGAGGTTCAGCGTTCCGGTGCCGGAAAGCGTGATATTGGAAATTTGCAACGCGGCCTGGCCATCACCGGTCACGGTTAGGATGCGTGAGTCGAGGTCGAGGCCGGCCAGTGTGTGGGTCACGGCTCCGGTGCCGGTCAGGCGTGAAACGCGGATCGTGCTATCAGCCAGCATGGTCACGCTGTTTCCAAAGGAGGTCGAAGTGTCCTGAGCCAGCGACAAGGTGCCGCCGGTCGCTTGGACGATGCCGCTGCCGAGAGATGCCGAGTTCCGCAGTTCGACGGTGCCTTGGTCGATGCGCTGAATCCCGGTGAATCCGGCGTTGGCGTTCTGAATGACCACCGAACCAGCGCCTGTCTTGATCAAGGTGCTGGCGGTATCTCCGGTCGAGAGCATGCCGGCGCTGTTGGCGAGCGTCAGGGTTTGCGAAGCGAGGACATCCAGCGTGCCGGAAAGCCCCGCTGCCACACGAAACGCCGTGGAACTGCCGGCGTTGAAACCGTTGGTGACCTGTAGCATGCCGCCGTTGAACATCACGTTCTTGGTGCCGCTACCGAGGTTGTTTTCCGCGGAAATTTTGAGAATCCCGCCGTTGACGAAAACGCCGCCGGTGAAGGTGTTGGCACCGCCGAGCGTCAGCGTGCCGAGATCGCTTTTGGTGAGGCCGACTGTTCCGCCCGTGTTGTTGGCGATGACGGAATTGATCGTGAGGCCGGCTCCGCTGGTCACCGAGACGTTGAGATTTCCCGCAGCCGTGCCTCCGGCGGTTAGGATTCCCGATCCTTGGATGGTGGAAGCCACCCCTGTGCTTTTGATTAGGGAACCGTCCTTGAGGTTCAGTGTCCGTGAACTGTCGGTGCCAAGATCGAGGTTGCCGAAATCGGTGAGATTGAGGCCCAGATTGGTGGTCACACCTGCATTGCTGAGAACACCGGCGCCAGCGGAGGAACCGGCGCTGAGCCGAACGATCTTCGTCGCATCGTTGAGATTGATGCCGAGTGAACCTTCATAATAGGCGCTATAGGCACGGATGCCGTAGAGGAAGTATTCGGCAGGATCCGCCCCGACGGTGGCCCAGCTACCTAACAATCCACTCGCTTGCCCGGTGATGCGGATCTGCGGCCCTGTCGAGGACCCGCCGAGCATTCCACCGGTCGCGCTGAAGTTCACCGTCGCGCCATCTGTGATGGTTCCCAGTCCGGAAAATGTCAGGGCTGAGGAGTCGGAGCCACTTCCGTTGTGGGTGACGTTGACGTTGGAAGAGCCACCCAGGACGGTGAGAGCGCCCACGCTTTCCGAGGTGCCGTTGCTATCTGAAATGAGCTGCAAGGTGCCACCGCCCAGCCTGATCGCCGTCGAGTTGCCGATACGGTTGGCGTTTTCGCTAACTGAATTGTCGAGCGATAGAGTGCTGCCGCTCTGGAGCGTCACGGAGGGTGCGCTGGCAAAGCTGCCTGACGCACCGCTGAGTGCGACGGTTCCGGCGCTGACCTCGAAAGTGGAGGTGGCGGTATTCGTGCCCGAGAGTGTCAATGTGCCGCTTCCGGATTTCACGAGCGCACCGTTGCCGCTGATGATTCCGCTGAAGGTCGTAGACAAATCCGCAGCGCCGATGTTGAAGGTGCCGCCTCCCATGGTGACCGATCCAGAGCCGGAAAGTCCTCCGACGGTTTGGGAAAAAGTGCCGGGATTGAAAACAGTCGATGCGCCGAGGGTGAGCGCGGAAAGCGAGTTGAGAGCGTTGCTCTTGCCCAACGTGAGCGTGCCGCCGTTGAGGTTCGTGGCACCGAGGTAGCTGTTGCTGCCGGAAATCGTTAGGTTGCCGCTGCCGGATTTGGTTAGGCCGCCGGTGCCGCTGAGGATGCCGCTGTAGGTGGTCGTGGAATTGTTGCCCCCTGCGGTGAAAGTCGCGCTGCCGAGCAGGATGTCACCCGCTCCGGCCACGCTGCCGACTTGCGTGGAGAAATTTTGCAATGCGAGGTTTGCCCCGCTGGAAATGCTCAGCGCGGTGCCGGTTGGCAGCGCATTGGCGACTCCTGAAATGAGGCTGCCTGCGGAAATCGTGGTGCTGCCCGAATAGGTGCTCACTCCGGAAAGTGTGACGTTGCCCGTGGTGGCCTTCGTGAGGTTTCCGGCTCCGGCCAAGGTGATTTGGACAAGGCCACTGCGCACATCGTAGTTTCCACTGCTCGTTAGAGTGGAGGTGCCGCTGCCGATGATCGAATCGCCGTTGTCCAGAACCACGGCACCGGTGGACGCCGTGTGGTTGGCCCCGAAATCCAGGACGCCGCCATCAACCGTTAGGGGTCCCGAGCCGAGAGCGCCGTTTGCGCCCAATGCCAACGTGCCTGCGGAAATGAGCATGGCTCCCGACGAGGTGTTGGCACCGCTCAGACGGACCGTGCCGCCACCGGTTTTCGTGAAACCGCCCACGCCGGAAATCGCGCCGGTAAACGCGACCTCACCGCCGGTCGCGGCAGTGAATGTGACTGATTTGTTGAGCGTGAGCGCTCCGCTGAAAGTATTTGCGCCAGATGTATTCCACCCGCCGAGGCTGGAGGTGCCGGTATTTCCCGAGCGGGCGGTGATCGCATTCGCGACCGTCAATCCGGTGCCGGTATCAAAGAGCAGCGAGGATGAATTCGTGCCCGCCGTATCCCCGAGGTTCGCGGCTGACGATCCGAGTGCGCTGGAATTTCCTAAAATCGTAGTTCCGGCATTGGCTAAATAACCGCCCGAAAACGTGTTGGTTCCCGAGAGATTCAAGGTGCCGACTCCGGTCTTGGTCGCCGAAAATGCTCCCGTAATGGCTCCGGAAATCGCCATGTCGACTCCTGTCAGCCCGTTGGAATTGATCAGGAAAGTGCGGTTGCCCGTCATCGCCAGCCCGGCCGAAATGTAGGAGGTGGCACCACTTGTCCCGCTGAAAGTTAGATTTCCACCGAGGCTGAGAACGCCTGTTCCGGTCACTACCGAGCCGCCATTAAGCGTCACTGCGCCGATGGTGTCGGAGAACGATTGGAGTTTGAGCTGACCGTCGGAAAAAAGGGTGACTGCCGAAGTATCGGGGATTTGGTTGCTAGCACTGAGCTGGACCACCGCGCTGGCCGCCGATCCGGTGCCGTCGCCGATTTCCAAGGCCCCAGCGAACGCATTGAGCCCGGCGGTTTTTCCGAGCGTCAATAGACCGTCGTTGATTTTGGCCAGGCCGGTGAAGGTGTTCGCGCTAGTGCCGCCGATCGTTAGGGTTCCGCTGCCGGACTTGGTGAGTCCACCGGCACCGCTGATCACGCCATTGAAATTCACGGGAGCGCTGCCATTGAACGTGAGCGAGTGAGTGGCGCTGAGTGATGTGGCGCCGTTGAAGGTGATTTCGGAACTTCCGAGAAACGTCGTGTTTCCGGCAAGCGCCACGGCATTGCTGAGAACAAGCGTGTTAGTGGCTCCGAAATTGCCGGTGCCGAGCGTCAGAAGCCCGGTGCCTACGGACCCGGCTTGTCCGATGTAGAGCGTGCCGGCATTGAGTTTGACCGATTTGATCGCGTTGTTTCCCGAGAGCACCAATGCTCCGGAACCGGCTTTGGTGAGAGTCCGGCTGGAACCGGTCATCACTCCGCTCAGGTTGATGAGGCCCGTGCCATTGACAGTGATGGTCCGACTTCCCGATAGAGTGCCGGCACCGGCCAGGGTGAGGTCGTTCGTGCCGGAAAACGAAAGGTTCCGATCAACCGTGTAAACGTTCGCAAGGGTTCGGTCGCCACCCGTGGCACTGAGGTTCAGCGATGTCGAATTGAACCGGATGCTTCCCGTGCCGAGGGCCGAGTCGTTGCCGATTTGCACGTTTCCAGCGCCCAAAGTGTTCAGGCCGGAGTAAGTGTTAGCCCCGTTGAGAACTACGGTGCCCGACCCGGCTTTCGTGAAACCGCCCGAGCCAACGATGATCCCGTTGAGGGTGGTGACGCCGCTGTTACTGATTTTTAGGAGGTTTCCCGAATTGTTAATGCCGCCATTCAGCACCAGCGTGCCGGCATTCGTGCTCCAGGTTTGCGAGTTCGCCAAGACGAGCGAGTTGTTGATCGTCTGGACGTTGCTGACGCTGCTGTTCGCGATTCCACCCGATGCGGTGAGCGTGTAAACTCCGGTCCCGCCCAAAACGAACGACGATGCGGAGGAATTGAAAGTGATCGAAGCGACGCTGCGGTTCGCTGCAAGCGTGGGAGAGAGCCGCAGGCTGCCGGTGAAAATCAAGGCGTCCCCGCTTGCCGCAGGGGCGATTCCACTGGTCCAGTTCGCACCGGTCAGGACGTCACTATCAAGTCCCAGACCGGACCACGTAAGCGTGGCACCATCTGAGAAAGCGAGTCCCAAAACTGCTAACAGCACGGGGGCATGGGTCGACGTCAAAAGACGCCGATTTTTTAAAATCGGGGGTAGTTTCATCTGCCGGGGGAGGCGAAAAAAGGAGACGCTGGAGACTGTTCAGAAATGTTTGAAATTCAAGCAATTTTATATTTAACTGCCGTTTGAATTTTTCGAGCCAGCTCCTTCCCGAGCCGTCAATCAGTCTGCCGAAGCGTGATTTTTTTAGAAATCGCGACCGGGTTTTAAAAAAATTGGTTACTCTCGGTAGCGAGTTGACCTACGGCTTCCACGAATCCAGCCATGAGAGGGTCGTCCCGTTTTCCCGCATCTGGAATGGCAGCCAGATGTAGCGGGAGTCGGTGAGCGACTCGGATTTCCAGCGGTCGCCCATGTAGATGAAATTGCCGGGTGGTTTCCCCGGAGCTGGGAGAATGCAGGTGCTTTGGGTGCGGAAGGTGGTATTCGCCTCCGGTCCGGTGCATGGATTTCCGAGTTGCTTGTAGGGACCGAGCACGGTGTCGGCCACTGCGAGATCGGCGGCGTTTGGTTTCCAGCCGGTGGTCGCGGAGGTGATCAGATAGTATTTTCCGGTGTATTTGAAGAGCGCGGGTGATTCGCGAGACCGGCGGACGAGGATGCGGGCCCAGTTTTTTCCTTCCACCATCGGCTTTTCCTCCTCGGTCCAGTCCGGCTTGAGGCGGGCGATGTGCATCGTCTGGTTTCCCTCGCCGGAATAAATGGTGTAGGCTTGGCCGTCGTCGTCCACGAAGAGATTCATGTCCCGGTAGGTGCTCTTCGCCACCGGGCGATGCTCGCCAAGGTAGCGGAATGGCCCTGCCGGACTGGACGCCACGGCGACTCCGGCCTGGGAATCGCCATAGCCGGTTTTGTCGTAGTGGAACCACATGACGAACTGCTTGGTCTTCGGGTTGAAGATGACTTTCGGGCGTTCGCAAATGGTCTTGTCCTTGTGCGCCTTGTTGTAAGCGCTCTGCGGCAGGACGATTCCTAGTTTTTTCCAACGCACCAGATTGTCCGAAATGTAGCACGCGACGCCGATCGCGAGGTAGCCGTGCGAGCGGTCTTCGCCATACCAATAGTAGCGACCCTGGTGCTCGAAAACCCCGCCGCCGTGGGCTTGGATGAGCTGGCCATCCATGTCCATCCATTGGCGTCCGGGTAAAATGAGACCCTCCTCGCCGGGAACCCTCGCCACCGGCATCGGCCGCTTGGTCAGGCCTGTAAGCCGCGGTTCCGCCCAGTCCGCATGATCTTCTCCGGTGCCATCGCCCGCTCCGTCGGCGACCAGCGTCAGATAGCGGACCGACGTGACATCCACATCCGCAGTGACGGCCGGCATTCCATTTTTACAAATCCCGCTGTTCCAAAGTTCCTTGCCATCGCCGATCACGGAAAAGCGCACGCTGCCGCCTTTTCCTGCGTCATCATCCACGCCCACCTGCGCTTGGAAGCGCCGTGCTCCGCCGTCCAGCAACAGGCTCCAGCGGCTATCCGCATGGGTGCCGATCCCGCGTTTGAAAGGGACATTGTTGATTATCAATGGCTTGCCTTTCGCCGAATGGTCCCGCTGCGCCGTGCCCCAGGTTTGGTCCACCCATGTGAGATCGAGGTCGGGAAGTTCGATGGCACCGGTCATTCGCACGAGAGGTGGCTGGATTTCCGCATGGATGATCGCCAGGGAAATGACGGTGAAGGCCAGAGCAAGGGAAGGGGATTTGGAGATCGGCATTAAGGGAAGGCGGTTCAGGCGCTTTCTTATAATCATTCTCCGCGTCAGATCGTTCATCAATCGGGGATTCCCCCATTTTTTGGGAGGCGTAAGGCTCACCGACCGGCCAGCGCACTGGCGACGGCGCGGATCGTCTCGTCGGTGGCAAAGGCTCCGGCGGTGAACGCGATTTTTTCCCCATCCCGGATCCCGGCGGATTCCAATGGGTCCGGTGTTGCCACGACAAGCGCCTGTTTTCCCCGGCGCAAGGCGGTTTCCACCAAGGCCTCGCACGAGGATTCGCCTGCTTCTCCGACGATGACGACCTGGTGGCAATCCACAAGCAGCCGCTCCAAGGCTTCCTCGCGTGTCGTCATCGCCGGGGAAATGGTATCGAGAAAAGTCACCCGGGCGTCGTGGTAACGGTGCCGGAGTTGCTGCACGAGCCACGAGACCCGCTTGGGCGAAAGGTTGGTTTGGCAGACGACTCCGAATGCTGGTGAAAAAACCAAACGTGCCGTGTCCGTGGTGTCCTCGATGATTTTTGTGCCGGAATTTTCCCCCGCCATCGCCCGGGTTTCCGGATCGTCATGGCGGCCGATCACCACGGCCTGTGCTCCCTCCATGCGCAAAAGTCCGAGCGCCACCTGTGCCCGCCGGACTTGCGGCGAGGTCAGATCTTCCAGCCGATGACCCACTTTTTCCCAATCCCGCCGTTGCCGTGGAGCGACTCCGCAATAGGGAATCACGATCCTGCTGAATCGGAAAAATTCGGACTCCACCACATTTTCGACGATTCCGAGGCCCTCCAGAATCGCGCTTACTCCGGCATCCGGCATGAACCGTCCGGCGACGGCGATTTTCTGACTCCCCGCCAATGTCGTGAGCCGGGCAAGTGCCGCACGGGCATCGCCATCCATGCCGAGGGATTTCGCGACCCGAAGCTCCAGCTTCTTCGCTGCGGGTGGCATGAAGCGCTGGTTGGCGAGATCGGTCGTGGCTTTGTCCTGCAAAGTAATTGGGCGCGGAATGGGTTGAAATCGTTGCATTGCGATACGCTTTGTATCGCAAAGTTAAATCAGGACAAGCAGTTTATTTTCCCAAGCCGAGAATCTGTTCGAGCACGCCGAGGTAGGCGACGAAAGCCGCGCGACCGGCTGGGGTGAGGGTATAGAGCGTCTGCGGCCTGCCATCACCCGTGAGTTTCTCCCAACTGATGAAGTCCGCTTTTTCCAACGTCCGGAGGTGTGTGATCAGATTTCCATCAGACATATCCAATTGGGCCTTAAGGTCTTGGAAAGCCCACGAATCGGCCCGCGAGGAAAGCAGCGTCATGATGGAGAGGCGCCCTTTCTCGTGTATGGTTCGATCCAGTTGGGAAAAATCAATCATGCGGCAGCTTCTTCGCGAGTCCCGGTGGTGACGATCAGCCCGCCATAAATCAAGTGAAACCCGCCGAACGCAATGGCCATCACCCGCGAGCTGTTCAGGTGCATCAGCCATTGTTGGTCCACGTGGACGACGTCCGTCACACTCGCCAAGCTGCCCACCCCGAAGACGACAAACGCCCAGCCGAGCCACACCATCGACTTCGGTGCGAACTCACGGATCGCCAGCAATGCGAGGCCGTAATGGACGACCCACATGCAGGCCGCTGCCAGATCGTTTCCACTCCTGACGAAAAGAAGGGCCATGAAACCACCAGAAATCAAAGAGGGCAGGGCACCCCGCAGGGCCATCCTCAAGCCGGAACTCCAGAATGGCCGCTGGTGGGTCGCCTTCATCCGGAACAATTGAAACGCATAAAACAGCAGCACCACCGCCAGCCCGCCCATCCACCACCCGGCCCACTGCCAACCGTGCCGTTTTTCCGAAAACCATGCCACCGCCATCGATACCGCCCCGCCGATCAAAGCCGTTTCCCCGGACAAGGCCCGGAAAATCGTCGCCCGCTCCATCATCGAGCGGATCACCCGCAACTGCTCTGCCGCTTCTTCCCGCGTCGTCATGCCTTGCTTTGCCATACAAAGCCGTGATGAGGCAAGTGGGAAACTGTCAGTTTGAAAGTTGAGGAATTGCCAGGGAGGGCATCCTCGTTTCAAATCCTATCAACCCGTTCCTCAACATGAAATTCACCGAAGTCGCCTTCACCTGTTATCCCGCCATTGATCTGAAAGCCTCCCGCGCCTTTTACGAAGGTGTGCTGGGACTGACGCCCACCATGGAGACTCCGCTCGGAGATGGCGACGGTGGTTGGGTCGAATACGAACTCGGCCCGCATACCTTCAGCATTGGCAAGGCACCCGGCTGGCTGCCAAGCGCGGACGGCCCGAGTTGCGGACTGGAGACGGAGGATTTCGATACCACCATCGCCGCGTTGAAGAGCGCCGGAGTGCCATTCAAAATGGAGCCTTTCGAAACTCCCGTCTGCCGCATGGCGATGGTCTTCGATCCCGCCGGAAACGTTTTGATCATTCACAAGCGTAAACCCGGGCATCACTGACCAGTCGTCAGCGGGGGATCAGAAAACCTCGCGGATTTCGACGAGCAAACGGTTCACTTGGTCCCTGTCCGGCTGCTCCGGCAAGGTGGATTTTTCGAAAGCTTCGATGACTTCTGCGAGTTGTTGCTCTGCCCGGGTGACGAGCTCCTCATACTCGAATTCCCCCGCACGGATGCGGAGCAGGTATTCGGGATTAGGACGACGGATGCGGAGCACGCCTTCCGCGGGGCGCGATGGCTTGCAGAGTGGCGGAAATCTTCCGGCAAACCGGTGTTTTACCATGTGATCAGCAGGGTCGTGGACCGGCGGTTTGCGTTCGGGCCGGAGGAGAAGGAGAAATTCCGGGCGTTGATGCGTTTGCAGGAGAAATTCACGGGCTGCCGGGTGGTTTCCTACTGTCTGATGTGCAATCACTTCCATCTCCTGCTGGAGGTGCCGCCGATGGCGGAGGACGGGATTTCGGAGGTGGAGCTGCTGAAGCGGCTTTCGGCGATTTATTCCGAAGCGTTTGTCGCCGGGGTGGCGAAGGAACTGGCGGATGCCAGTGCGGCGGTTTATGTGAGCGAAACCGGCTTGGACGAAACGTTGGCGGCGATTTACAAGCGTTTCACCTACCGGATGCAGGATCTGGGGGAATTCATGAAAGGGCTGCTGCAACGTTTCACCCAATGGTTCAACCGCGCGCATTCCAGGACCGGGCGGCTGTGGGAGGATCGATTCAAGAGCTTGATCGTGGAGGACGGCGTGGCAGCGAAGACGATTTCCGCCTACATCGATCTCAATCCCGTGCGCGCCGGGATGGTGAAGGACCCTGCGGATTACCGCTGGAGTAGTTACGGCGAGGCGGTTGGTGGCGGATCGAAGGGCAACGGAAAAACGGCGAGAGCCGGCTTGGTACGGGCGTTGCGGGCCCATCAAGGCCTCGGGGCGGACGCCGATTTATGGGCCACCGGTGTTTCCCGTGAATACCGCAAGTTGCTGATGGCCGGAGCTGTTGGGAAATCGGCGGAATTTGTCGATCGGCGTGGAAACGCGATCACGAAGACCCTGCGGAAAGGGATTTCCAAAGAAGAAGCGGAGCGAAAGCGGGACGGAACGCTGCCATTCGGAAAAATGCTGCGCTGCCGGATCCGCTATTTCACGGACGGTGCGGTGATCGGTAGCCGGAGTTTCGTGGACGAGGCATTCACGGAATCCCGGCTGCGTTTCGGATCGAAACGAAAATCGGGGGCCAGAAAGCTCAACGGAAACGCTACCCCAGCGAACGGAATCTTGTGGAGTTTGAGAGATCTGCGAAAGGGCATTGTCTGAGGCGGAAGCGAAACCTGAAAATGATTTGGGGCAAAGGAATGTCTCGCTTGAAAGGAAATCCGCTGACAGGAGAAAGGCATGAGTGAGCCAATCCCATTCGAACGCTGGACCGTGGTCGGCGTGGTCCCTGTGAGCGGCAGGGGGCTGCTCTATTGCCATGCGGAACTTCCGTTATCCGGACAAGTGGCGCACCGTTTCAACCATGTGCCGATCGGCGGAAACAACGGTTTCGCAAAATGGGTCCGCAAAACGCAGAAAAAAGGTCCGGTTTTACTTTGTTGGGACGCACCGCTCACCTCGGCGGAGTTCCAGCGGCGGGGAATCGAGCGCTTGGCCCGGCAGTGGGTGAGGGAACGTTTTTCCGAAAGCGACTCCAAGCCCGCCATCCGTTCGGCAGGCATGCGTCCGCACTGGATCAGCAGCCAACGTCTGCTCGGACTGCCTGTCCACGAGGGAATGGCGATCCGCGGAGCCCTTCTCCAACCGAAGTTGCACTGTGAAAATGTGCCGCCTCTGGGAAGCTCACGGGATCTCCATGTGACCGAGGTCCATGCGCCTCTGGCCATCGGGCTGCATCCCGCCGGCAAATCATTGCCGTGGTATCGCGACAATCTCGACAACGCCTGGGGCTATTACACCCAAGCCGCCCGCATGTGGAATCTGGGCGACGATGATCTCCCGCTTCCACGACCGATCCAAAAATTCAGGATGCACGATTTCATCGACCCCTGGGTGGCGATGGCCCTCGGACTTCTGTGGATGACAGGCGGCGGAGTCGAGCTCGTGGGAACCCGGCGCGAGGGATCGTTTCTTTTGCCCACTAAGATCTGAAGTTGATGGTTGAGTGTGGATAGCTGATAGGAAGAGGCGCCGTGAATTGGCGAATCCAGCGAATCTTTGGAGCCTTAAAAACAAGCTGCATCCGGCCGCGTTTCGATCGCCCGGAGTTCAAGCTTCAGCTTGTCTTCGCGAAGAGCACGCCCCAACTGGACCGCGGAATTTATTTCGCCAGTAGGGTTGCGGAGGAGAAGAGCACGCTGAAGCGCGAACTCCGGACAGCGTCCCGGTAGCTCACCACTTTCTTCAAAAAATTCGCCTGATTCGCCCGTCTCGCGGTGCCTAACTCTTCCTCTTTCTCTCAACCATCAACCATCCACCATCAACCATCAACCATCAACCATCAACCATCAACCATCAACCATCAACCATCAACCTCTCCAATAATCCCCCGATAAACCCCCACCTCATCCGTCGCCACGCGTTTCAGCTCGGGGTCCTTGTCGAGATCCACGAAATAGAGCCCGAAGTCCGTGTTCGGATCAAACGCATGCCCCCACTCGCGGTTCGACGTGATCGACCAGAAATTATACCCCTTCACCGGCACCCCGTGGCTGATCGCCCGCTCCACCTCGGCGAGGTGCTGGCGGATGTAATCGGTCCGTGAAACGCCGTTCGCCACCGGCACGCTGCCGTTTTCCACGATGAAAAGCTCCTGCCCCGGAAACCAGCGGTGGAACCTGCGCAGCGCATGATAGAGCCCTTGCGGCCACACGGGTGCTTGGAGAAACCGGCCGTGCGCCGCATCCTCCAGCGAGCGGAATTTCCCAAGCTTCCATGTCGGCAGCCCCCAGTAATAATCCAGCCCCACGAAATCCTGCGCCCCGATCGCCTCCTCCGGGCAAAGTTCCACCGGCAGCTTTCCCGCCGTCCCGAGATACCACCAGTTAACGTTTCCGATCAGGCTCGTCGTGCCCCAGAACCGCCACGCCCAGTTCAGCCAACCGGACTTCGTTTTGAAAACCGTCAGCCGGTGGCTTGGCTCCAGCGGCACGATCACCAACCGCCGTTCATCTCCCAGAATCTCGTGGGCGATCATCCGCGCCAGCCGCATTTCCAGCCCCTCGTCACCGATGAAAACTCCCGGCGCATCCGTCCGGATTCCGATCCGGATTTTCCCCCGCCGCCGGATCCGCCGCAGGTCGCGGCTTTCCGAAAATCCATCCAGCGGCTCCTCGCTCCCACGCAGCACCTCGCGCAACGAGACCGGCCGTTTCGCCTTCTTCACCACCGGACTGCTGGGAGAAATTTCGTGCTCCTCCGACTCCCGCGCCACTTCGCCCTGGAACGCCGCCACAACCTTGTTCACCCGCGCCAGCAGCGCATCGTGACCGTGCGGTGCGGCCACCATATACGCCTCGTCACTCAGCCCCGTCACCAGAAACCGGAAATTTCCGCCCGTCTCAAGTCCCTCCGGCAGCAGGAAAAACGCATCGCCATAGACCGCTTCCACCTCGCCCGTTAGTAAGGCCGCCCGCGCTGCATCGTAGTTGGGAAAAAGCTTTTTCACGCAGCTCTCCGGCAGATGGCGCTTCCACGAATCCGGCTGGTTGCCGACGGCGATCACCGCCACTTTCTTCGTCGCCAGCGATTCCATGCCAGCCTCCTGATAGGCCTCCGCTACCAGCACTGCCTTGCCCGTGCGCAGATACGGATCGCTCGTTTCGAATCGCGTCACATCCGCCGCCGTCACCCCGCCGATCAACAAATCCACATCGCCCTTCTCGCTCACCAGCGCCCCGCTCGTG
>JBDSZP010000080.1:0-71247 GCA_039925065.1 Luteolibacter sp. | reverse complement strand
TGAGGATGCGGAAGATAGGTCTGATGCTGCGCTCGTGCGGGCCGTATCCAAACTCGTAAGAGCCCCCAGCGTGAACACGCAGCGGAATACCGCAAAGCTCAACGACTCCGGGCCAGCCGAGGAAGTGGCGCGGCTGCGGGCTGCACTGACGAGGTTGCGGGATTGCGATTGGGTGATCTCGCCCCAAGACAGAATGGATGCGGTGCGAGACATCGCCCGCACCGCTCTTGGAACAGACGTATGAAAACACACGGAACAGTTGGAGGAAAAATAATGGAACTAACAATAGAACGAGAGATTGATGGGGTGGCGGTCGAGCTGACAGTAGCTCTTATCGTAGCCTACATCGATGGCGGCGAGACCGCCATCCGTAGCGGCCACCCTGACCGGTGGACTCAGGGTTGCCCGCCGAGCGTGGAGTTCGACGACGCAATCATTATGGCGATTGAGGTGGCCGGGCAACCGGCTGAAGAATGCGGGGTGTTCAGGGTGGGCGGCACGCTAACTCTCACCCAGAAAGAAACAGATAAGGCGCAAGAAGGAGTGCTCGACGATTACCGGATTGCGGCCGCCGAGAACGAGGTCGAGCGCCAACTTGAAATGGAGGACGATGACTATGACTACTGCAAATACTAAACGGAAGAATGTGCTGGTGGCCTGCGAATCAAGCGGCACGGTGCGCGATGCATTCCGCAAGCTGGGTCACAACGCATGGTCCTGCGACCTGCTGCCCACTGACGCGGACCCCGCTTACCACATTCAGGGAGATGCGCTGGAGGTGGCCCGCACATCGAAGGCATGCTGGGATACCGGCAACATGGGGTGGAAGTGGGACCTCATCATCGCCCACCCACCCTGCACCTACCTCGCCAACAGTGGCGTGCGGTGGCTGTATGGGCGGCAGGGGTTCAAGGCATACAGCCCCCGTCACCCAGATGCGAGGGCCAATGGCCACGTGCTGAACCGCGCTCGATGGGCGGCAATGCGGGAAGGCGCAACCTTTTTCGCCAAGCTGCTGTGCTTCGGGGTGAACAACGGCATCCCGATTGCGGTTGAGAACCCCATCATGCACTGCCACGCCAAGGAGCACCTGCGCCATTGCGGGGTGCTGGAGACCAAGCAGACGCAGGTCATTCAGCCGTGGATGTTTGGACACCCCGAGACCAAGGCCACCTGCCTCTGGTTGCGCGGCCTGCCCAAGCTGGCGCCCACGAAGATCGTCCCGCCCGTCAACGGCAGCACCATGTGGAAGCTGCCGCCCTCGAAAGACCGGTGGAAAATACGGAGCAAGACTTACTCCGGGATCGCCGCCGCCATGGCCCAACAGTGGGGTGGAAATTGAAGCACACCTACACGGGCAGCGTGCTCTTCGGGTCGGGCACCCGGCTCTGGACGGTGCGATACCAAGTCGAGAGCCCGGATGCGGAGCACATCGCCTCCTTCCAGATGGAGTTAACGGACAAGCTGAAAGAGGAAGTCTACGGCCACCCCCCGCCGCACGACTACACCACGCAGAGACTCATCGACACGTGGAAAGAGTTGGAGTCTTTGGTGCTCTGGGATTTCGAGCGCCAGATCAGGTTAGGATTTATTAAAGTGAAACAACCCCGGGTGTTGCCACACGGGCCAGAAAATTGAAAGGAAACAAATGATTATAGCAGAACAAACCTACATCCCGGGCACTGAGCCGGTGGTGCAGCCGCAGAAAGAATACAGAGCAGTCTCCCTCCTGAATAAAGCAGAGGTGCGGCGACGCATTCTCCGATTGGCGAGGGACACGAAGAGTCACCGGTTTACCCGGGTCTCATCCGTCACGATGAATGAATTGGAGGCCCGGCTTGAGGCAGCTATTCGCAGCCACGTGCAAGCCGCACCCTCCCGGGGGAAGACACTGTGAGTGCAGTTATTCACAAGTTCTTCGCAGAGATGCAGACCGCGGAAGCCCAGCCGCAGTTCGATTACTGGAAGGGGGTGGCCCCCACCACCACGAAGGATCACTTCCGGCGATGGCTCTTTGCCTACGCCTCGGTCCACTCCACGTGGAAATCGAACGTCCGCACCTACAACGCGATCAAGGATCTTGGCTGGATCAGCGACCCCTATCTCCTCTGGTCCACGTTGATGGACTCGCGAGGCGGGTTGTATAACGACCGGGCCAAGACTATCTGGAAGTTCAAGGAACAGTTCTTCCGCAACCCGGAGTTCTTCACCCGGCGAGGAGATGAAACCTGGCCGCAGGCTCGGGATCGTATCGCCGCCGGCATCAGCGGGCTGGGTCCAGCGAAGACCAGCTTCGCCCTTGAGCTGTGCTTCCCCCTTGAAGCAGAGGTCGTCTGTCTGGACGTGCACATGCTGCGTCTCTACGGCAAGGCCGAGATGAATGGTAGGTCTGGAAAAAAATTCTTGGCGGAGTATCGCGCCATGGAAAAGGATTGGGTCGGCCGCAGTCTGCGGAATCAAGTGCCCAGTTACGTGTCCCGCTGCATATACTGGGACACACTCATGAAACAACCCGACTCCCGGTACTGGAGTCATTGCTTGGAGAATAATTGAAATGAAACCGTCAGTATTTTTTACGGCCGATACACACTTCGGCCATGACAAGATCGTCGGGCTTGCGAAGAGGCCGTTCGACAACATCAAAGACCACGACCAGAGCCTCATTGCGTGGTGGAACAAGGCCGTCCACAAGGGCGACACGGTCTACCACCTTGGGGACTTCGCTTGGCACAGCATCCCGGCCTATCGGGAGCAGTTGAATGGCAACATCCATCTGGTCCTCGGGAACCACGACCGATTGAAGAGCGCCGACATAGCTTGCTTCGCCTCGGTCTCGGAATACAAGAAGGTCAAGGTGGACACACAACTCATCTACATGATGCACTACGCCATGCGAGTGTGGAACCGCAGTCATTATGGATCGTGGCATTTGTATGGGCACAGTCACGGGACGCTGCCCGACCTGCCCTATGCCCGCTCCCTCGACATCGGGGTGGATGTGCACGGGTATATGCCGGTGCCCTTCGAGCGGGTGGCCCAGTTGATGGCGAGGAAAACTTGGAGGCCGGTTGACCAACACGGGCTGCCTAGGATCGTGAGCCACGTATGAGAGGGGCCGCAAAAGCCATGCTCCAAGAGTTGGAGGAGTGGAAACGACAGCAGCTGATGGTTGAGTCGTCGTGGGATGTGCAAGCTGTCGGCAAGCTTATGCCCCACCTCACCATCGGGTCCCGCATCCATGAGAACATCCAGCCCTACATCGAGAAGCTGCAAGCGGACGCAGCCCTGCTTCATCATGCACTGAGTGTCTCACGTCTGGTCCTGGACTACCTCGTCCCGGACCACGAGGAGCTGGCCGAGCTGGTCTGCCGGGCCGCTAGAATTCTGAGCAGTTCGCCACCACCAAGAAGCGACACGTCTCCGACCGGCACACCAACTTGCACCGCTCGTCCCGCAGGGGACCCCGGCAAACCGGGCAGGTCAGAGAGGGACTAGCGTGTTCAGCGCCGCACGCCTTCGGGCACAACCCGAGCACCCGCTCACCCCGAGGGCGTCGGCTGCTGGCTTCAGCCAGTTGGCCACCACATCGCCGAGGCCTCGCGCACTCGTGCAGAAATTCGGGGGATTGACGGAACATAGGTAATCGTTGACTTCGGCTTCGATGTCACCTATCGGTGTGCCGTTGATCTCTCGTCGTCTGGCCGCTTCCCGGATCAGACTCTTATAGTCGGATGAATTTGTGACCACTCCGGTCACAGCGTCCTCAAAAACCCAGCCGCTCCGCGGCTCTAAACTCGTCTCTTGATACCACATATGATACTCAAACTACTCGGTTGCGCCTTTTGGGCAACACTCAGTCTCGCCGTCCTTTGGGGGTGCTGGATCGGCATCATCTCTATTGGCCTTCTCCTCTCTCAATAGCCTTGAGGTATTGATTCTTGATCGGCGCCGCCCAGTGCGCCAGCAATTGACGCGCCTCTTCGGGCCCGTCTTTTGCGTAAGTATCTCTGAGCTGCTGCAACCGGTCCGGATCATTAAGCATTGCATAAATGTCCGGGCCGGCTTGCTGCACCCAGCGGTAGTGCTCGTCGTCCGTCATTTCCCGTGAGGTGAACTTGCCATCGTCGTCCACGATATCTTGATCGTTCACGTGCTGACTCTGCGGGAACTTCACCGCCAGCCCAAGGTGGGAGAGAGTCTGGTAGACTTGGTCTCCCGTCTCGTTCTTCCCGTAACGCTCCATCACGGTGCGCTGGGTCGGGTTGCCGAACATATCCAATTCTGGTTTCAAGCCAGAGTTCGCGATTGGGATGGCCTTGATCAGAGACTCGAAGAAGTTTCCGGCGTGCGCGTTCTTGATGTCGAACTGGTGCATGCCCGGCGCGAGCGGCACGAAGCTGGATGTTGTGGTCGATGCCATGTTCTTGAGCAGACGCACCGCTCCGTTCACGTCTGATTTTTCCGACGATCCCAACCCTTGCTCGATCTCCAGCAGATTGCTCACGCCTTGCAGCATACCCAAGCTGAAGACTTCCAGCGGTGCCTGCATGGTGGCAACCGCGAGCCGCCCGATCCACGCCTCCTTGTCGGCGGGAGGCGCCTCAAGGTAGCGGTCGGAGAACTCCGCAAATAATTTGAAGAGCGAGTTGCCGGGGAGATTCTGGAACGAGACGTAGTGGTAGGTACCAAAGGCTTTGAAGCGGATGGAGTCTGTCTTCCCGCCCGCCGCCGTGAAGATGCGCTTCCCGTCGTAGTCGCTCGGGCCATTGCCGATCAGACGCAGCTCTGCGTCAGGGTCGGACAGGCCGCTGCCCATGAGGGCGAAGAAGGGAAGCATGGCAACGTGAGCGAAGACGGTCTTCGCCAGCTGAATGTCGAAGTCAACCCCGCGCGGCGCGCTGTCTGGGAGTAAGCGTTCGAGCTTCCCGCGTGCCCCCGCCGCGGTCGATGGTCCCTTGTCCGCGAACCGGCGCAGCGATGCGTTGCGTTCGACCGGCTTGAGGGTGGACCCGGGGGCGTAGAGCAAACGCTTGAGGCTGTAGATGGGGAGGTAGTTCTCCGCGATCGTGGCGAGGTTGGAGGCGGCGCGCAGGAACTTCACGATGGGCTGAGCGACGTAGGTGTCGCCGACGAACTGCTGGATTGCCCCCGCCACCTTTCCGTTAAATCCGTAAAGATCGGAGGAAGAGGTCACCGTCTTGGAGAACTCATCCGCCCGCTGCACAATTTCCTGATCACGCGAAAGATTTATCAGCTCGTTCGCCCGCTTCGCCATCGTGTATTTATCGTAGCCATGCTCCTTCGCTTCGGCCTTCGCTGTGGCCCATGCCGCGTCCAGCTGACCGTCCGTCTCGCCCATCCGCTTGGCATACTCGGCGTTGAAGCGGGCGGTCCCCGGTTTCAAACCATCGGACTGCAGCTTGCGGACTGTCTCTGCCGCGATCCGCATCTCGGAGACGGCGGGCCGGAGGAGAGTGTGCGCCGTGCTGATGAGCCGGGGGACGAAGCGCGCAAGGTCCATGCCCCGGCCGACGATGGCGAGGAGACGCTCGGTTCCCTTTTGCCCCTGCAAGAGGGCGGGGATCTCGATCACCTTGCCCTTGGCCCCCGGGGTGATCTTGTATTTCATGCTCTCGCCCTCGGCGTGGGCCTGCGCCATGACCTCAAGCTGGGAGTTTCCCTTGTGCCCCGACTTGTCTCGCTCGCCTTCAATGTAGGCGCCCATGACTTTCGAGTAATCCCCCTTGAGCATTGCCTCAACTTCAGATCTGGTTCGGCTCTTACCCTCCGCGTCCTTGAAGACATTGGCGAAGGAGCGGATGCCCGCCTGCAAAAGCTTGGCCCGGTTGCCTCGACCGGTCTGCATCATGGCCATGATCGAGGCTTCCGAGAGCGAGTTAAGCGCGGTCGAGCTGGGGACCACGGTCATCGTTGAGAAGCGGAAAAGAATGTTGGCGCTCTGCAGCTGCATGAGCAAAGCCCACGCCGACTGCGGGGTCTGCCGTCGGATGTAGTTGTCGAGGTCCATGTTCGCCTTGATCCGTACCGCCGACTCGTTCGGCAGTTTCTGGATGGCAGCGGCGCGGCGCTCGATTTCGGCGACAACCTTGCTGTCCCACGTGGGCAGATTCCACCGGCCTGTCTTGGCGAGGACGTTGTAGACATCCTCCTGTTTGAAGATCCCGAGGTTGGCCATCTCTAGGATTTGGTGCTGGGAGTCACGGTTGATCGGCTTGACCTTGCGCTCGGCGGTTGCTCGCTTGAGCATGGACTCGATGTGCTTGTTGGCTGCGGCCTTCAGGTCGCGGACGAACGCGGCGTGGATGTAGTTCGCCGAGGCCACGGCTTGATCCGCGGTCAAGTGCGCCGCGCCCAACATGTCCTGGGTGAGGGAGGAAACAGTGTGGGACTGATCGAGCAAACTTTTGCGCGCTAGTTCCCGGAGGTCGGTCGCCTTCTTGACGGCGTCGGTCACCTCGCGCAACCGGCTGGCATCGAAGCGGGTCTCCAGCAACCCGCCCAGCTTGGGTAGGAGGGATGGGTCTTTGATCGTCTGATCCCTGATGTTCTCGATGACCTTGGTGTAGGTGTCCTCGGCCAGTGTGGCTCTCTCCATCCCGTGGCGCAGGGCATCAATGTCTTTCTGGGTCAGTTCCCCGATGCCGACGGACGGGGAGGTCGGGTCGGCCACGTCGGGGGCTTTGGGTAGTGAGTCCTGCACCTGCTTCCGCGCCATCGAGCGCACTTCGGTCTCCAACTGATCGAGGAATCCCTTGTCGTCCACCTTCGCCAGCTTGGTCACGGTCTTGAGCCGGGCCAGCACCTGCTGGCTGATCGTGTCGGAGGCAGCGTTCTCGATGTCGAGGCGGACTGGCCGGTTCTGGTCGAAGCTGCCTTTGAATTTGCGGGCGAGCGAATCGAAGAAGTCGAAGGTGGGCTGGGCGTAGGGGTCGGAAGCCACGCCAGATTGCTCGAACGATTTCTTGGCGATGGTGGCAATGGCCTCGTCGAGGTCGACCAGTGTCTTGGCTGCCGCCTCGTTGCCGGCTTGAGCCAGCCGCGTGATCAGTTCCTTGGCGTCCGGCTCCTTGTCGAGAGACTTCTTCTGTGCTTCGCGGAAAGGTTTGGTGAAGTCGCGGCCGCGCGACTTTGGGTCCCACATTCTGGAGACTTGGCCGTAAGCGTTCAGGTTCTCACCAGACTGGGACCCCGCCTCCATGAGGGCGCGCTCGATCAGGTCCACCCGCAGGTTGTTCAGAGTCTCGGCGTATTTCAGGCCCTCGGTGGTGGCCTGCTTGTCATCAAAGGTTCTCGCAAAGTTGTCGAGACGAAGGGCCAGTTCTCCCCGGGTGACGATCTTCTCGCCTTCGGACATGGATGATCCATTGATCGCGGCCGCCGCCTCAAGGGGACCATTCGGTCCGGAGAATTGTGAGAGGAAATTGTTCGCCGCCTCCTGCCGTTTGCCGAACGAGGTGGTCTCGTAGGTCTTTCCCTTGAAGGGGGCGGCCATGATCTCTCCCATATCTCGCCGTGCTTTATCCAGCGCAGTGGTCTCGCGCTCGGAGCCAAGGGAGAAGTCGTCCTCATTGGGTGCGGCGTCTTCCGGCCCGACCATGAAGTTCATCTGCAAATCGTGCGCGTGCTGCGCGAGGATGGGCGAATCCGCGATCTCTTTGTCGGTCAGCTTCCGAACGATCGGGTCGAACATATACTCCTCGATCCCGTTGCTCATGCCGTTGCTGTCACGCATGTCAGTCACCACATAGAAATCCCCGGTGTCGCCCATCACCATCATGGGGCGGGCGAAGACTTCCGGTGTCGCCACCCCCTGCTGCAGCACGAGGGTGCGATAGGCTGGGTCGAGGCTCAGGCTTTTATCGAGGAGAAGAACGTGGCCGTGGTCCTCGACAAACTTCTTGATCGCCGAGTTCCCGATGGGTTCGCCACTCACGAAGGGCTGCTTGATCAGGAGGTCGCCGCTCGGCAACACACCCACAACATCAGTCGCGACAAACCCCGGAAGATTGTGGCCAACGCCTGTCAATCGTTCGATGAAGGGCATGTTCCCCAACGCCCGGCTCACCAGTCGCGGGCCGAGTTCAATCATCTGAGCCCCGGTCCCGGCGCGACCTTGGAGTTTTGCTTCGGCATCGGCGCGCTTTGCAGTGAAGTAATGCTGCGGGTTCGGGACGGCTGCCGTCGGAGGCGAAGGGTTGGTCACGATGAAAACCTCGTGTTCCGAGTAGCGGGTGGGGCGGAGACCAACGCTGCCATCCCCGCGCACCGACATGATCTTGTAGACAGACTCGCGCGCGGCGTCCTTGAAGACGATGGACTCAGCGCCACTCGCAAAAACTTTCAGCTCGCGGTTGGGCGAAGCTCCCGTCGCGTACATGATGTGCTCGATCATGGCGCGGTAATACTTTAGCGCGGTGGCAACCTCGCGCCCGCTCTGGGATGCGTAGTGGATGGCGCCGAGTGGTTCCAGTTCCGGGGGGAGGGAGCCAAAAACTGCCTTGAAGCGGCGTGCCTGCGTCTTGATGTAATCCGCGACGTGGTCCGGGTTCTTGTCGAACTTCTCCCACGAATCGAGGAGGGGTCGGGGTGTGTTGTCGTGACCCACCAACCGCAGCAGGTCTTTCCATTCGACCCGAGGATGATTCTTCCGCGCCTCCAGCAGCGCGCCCTTTTCCTCGGGCGTCATGCTTGTGTGCTTGGCGTAGGATTCAAACTGCGCATGCGACATGCGCAGCGCATTGGCCATGACTACATGGGCTGTAGTCCGACTTCCGATTCGCCGAGCGATGGACCCCGCTGCCTTGCCGCCTCGGATTGCTGATCCCAGCTTAGATCCTCCTCCTCCGCCGGCGGCAGACCGTGGATCACCGCGGGAGATAAGGGGTCCAGAGTTAGGTCCAATCCGAGTTGGGGCCCCGGTGAGGGGGTCAGGCGTTTCCGGTTGATCTTCGACATATTTTGTTGGTCCCAGTCTAGCGGGGTTCTTGCCGTCAGGCAAATTGGGGTCGTGGATGAAGTCGGCCAGAGCAAAGACATCGTCGATCATCTGACCGGACATGCTGCCGCTCGCACCGAAGAACTCTTTGACGGACTGCACCATCCGCTGTAGCAAACCGCCCGGCTTGTCGATGAGCTTCTTGAACGCCGGGTTGTTCAAGCCCTCGGCCAGAAATTCCTGGAAATTGGTCAGGCCGTAGAGGTCGCGGCTTTCCTTGCCCGCTTCGTAGCTGCTCTTGAACTCATCGAAAGCCTTGGCGTCTCCGATCTCTGCCTTGACCAGATCATCGTAGACCCGCTTCAATTTCTTGACTGCGGCCAGAGCGTCTTTCGACAAGCCCTTCCCGCCGTTGGTTTCGAAATCATGGACCGCTTCCGCCAGCAGGGCGTGGACGGCTTCATGAACTACGTGCCGTTCGAACTCTGGTTGGCGCACGATGTCGGGCGCGACCGTGACCATGCGCTCGCGGACAAGGTTGCCCTCTGCGTCGGTCGTGGTCCGGACTGCAAACTGTGCGGCATCGCGGAGAGGGATGTCCCCCACCTGAACCTTGACTTTGTCGAGGGCGCCGCGATGTGACTGCATCCGCTCGATCAATCCCTTTAGAGCAGAGTCATAGGACAACACCTTGATCTGGTCGAGGAGGGTGCCAAGGCTGGAGCCGTGACCAAAGGTGTAGTTGCGGAGAGTGGTGCTGACCGGGCCGGTGTGTTCGGGCGGGATCTCGCGCTCACTGAAGAGCGCGGTCTGCTTGGTCTCAAGGTCAGGCCGCTCGCTGGGGAGAGTTAGGTTCAGCGGGTCGCGGCGCTCGATGTTGGTCGGAGCCTCCTTCCCCGTGATCTTACCCCATGCCTCCCCGAGATGCGCCCTCACGCGCTCGCCCAGGGCCCGGATCATTTCTCCGGACCAGTGCACGAAGTCCATCCCCTTGTTGTAGAGGTGCCGGCCATAGTCGACCACGTCTCCGAAGAGAGAAGCAGGGATGCCGCCTGCCTCGTTGTGAGCGTTGAGGCGGAGGCGGAGGTTGTCAGCCGCCCTTGCAACCTCTTTGTCTGTCAGCTCTTGGACATCTTTAATTGATTGCCGGATGCCCTCGATGGTGCCCCAGTTCTGGCTCCGAATCTTTTCGTTCACAATCTCGGGCAGACCCTTGTCCAAAAGTTCTGCCTGTATTTTCTTTGCCGTTTCGACCCTCGGCTCCGTGCGGTCGAGGAAAAGAATAGCGTTCTCCCCTGCGGCGTTAACCGACGATAAGACACGACCCACTTCCCCGGAGAGCACTTTCGCTCCGGGCTCAAGGAAAGCTTTACTTAGATCAGCCGGTTCTCCACCATGGCCGCCGTCCAAATCCCCCTGCATCTCAGGGTTTTCCTCGAGAAAATCTTTGAACCGAACATGCTCAAGGTTAGTGCCGAGAGGGTGCTTCCATTCTCCGCCCCCACTCCGGCCAGCGAGATCTTCATAGTATCTCTGCGCCGCTTCCTTGGAGATGACTCCTGAGTTACGCAGCACGTTTATTACGTCGACCGCACGTGCGTCCGAGCTGGCCAGTTGTTTCAGGGCGTTGAAAATCTTATCGGTTGGCGATGTCTCGATTGCGGATTGGAACCCTTTTTGTAACTCCGCCATGACTGAGTGCGTGCTGCCCATGCCGATGACGTGGTTCGCCAGCGCTTCGACGCGCCTGTTCTCCAGTTGGTCGAGAGCTTCGAAGTGTGCTTCCGGATTTTTGCGGTCGAGTGCGGGGATCTCAGCTTTATGCTCAGCTTCTGCTACCTCTTTAAGTCTCACGACTGGTTTTGTCTCTGTCGGCAGCTCGTTGGAGCGGGCGTAGTTCTCGCCATCGAAGTAACCCCGAACAACAATCCCGTGTTTGTGCAACACATCGAAGGCCTCTTGCAACGACTTGGTCTTCGCGATCTCGTGCACGATGGGGTCTTTGCTGCCCGAAGATTTGACGTTGGCAGCCGTTGCCTCCAATTCTGATTCGATGTTGGCCCCCTCTTTGCCAAGATGGCTGAGGTGGGATCTGATGTGGGACTCGTCCTCCTTGGAGAGCGGAACCTTTACTTCGCGAGATGTTTCATCGGGGCCACGGCCTGGCTCCCATACTCCGCCCTCTCGCAACTGATGGAAGGGCTTGCCCCCGATCATGCGGCGGAGACCCCCCGTCTTGATTGTCTTCGTCCGCTTGTAGTCGTCGGTGTATTCGAGTGCGCCTTTGCCGTCCCCGAGGGCCTGCGCGATGTCGCGCTCCGACGGCAAGGTGATGTCGCCACCCGCCAAAGCCTCAAGGTCACTCAGCACCGGTTCGAACAAGTCATCCTTCTCGACCTTGGTTAGCAGCCGGTCGACCGCGGCGAGCTTCTCCGGGTCCTGCACGTTCTCGATTGCGGACATGAGCTGTTCCTGCTCGGCCCGTTTGAAGAAGTGCATGTTCCCGATCTTGGCGTTGAGACGAGCCTGAATGTCGGCTGGTTCCACCTTGGCTGCCTCCTCTGCTTTAACATTCGCCTCGGCCCCGCGCGGGCTCTCCAACTCCAGCAGTTTCTCAGGAGTCATGGTGGCGTCGAACCCACCAATCGTCTCGTGCACTTGCCCGCGCAGCACGTCCATTCGATTTTGGATACTCTTGACCGAGAGCTTCTTGAAGCCCGGCACCTTCTGCTTCATCAGTTCCGCCAATGCCTTTAGCTTCGTCGTCTGGGTGAAGTTGGATTCATTGGGCAGGCCAGCCTTGCCCTTCAGGTAGTCCACAAAAATTTTCCCTTTGTCGCCCGACTTGCCGCGGGCCTTGTCGAGCGCGCTCACAATCTCGGGGGCAACCGCATCCGTCGTGGTGGGGACGACTACCTGGTCTGCCCCAATCTGCGGAGCACTCTCGTCGTTGACATTGATCTGCCCGGGTTCCTTGCCCTTCTCCTTCAGCACGTCCCGCAGTTTCCAAGTGGCGAGCCGGGCGGCCTGCTGCCGCACAGACTCAATCCGCTGGGCCTGGTTGCTCGGGGTGATCGTGTCCCCTGCCGCATCTTTGTAGAGGAGGAAGAGCGGAGTCTGAACCCCATTGTTGTCCGGCTTTCCCTCAAGCGCATTCTGATGGTGCTTGACCATCGCGTCCATCACGCGGTTCTGCACTTCCTCAAGGATGTCCCCTCGGTCACCGAGCAGCTTTGAGTGCGGCCGCAAGGCCGCGCCCATGCTCGTCACAATCTCGTTGCCGGTGTCGCCTGCCTCTCCACCCTCCTCGGGCTTGCCGGTGGCGACAGCGGGCTTGTAGAGCTGCTCGTGCGCGGTCTTGAGATAGAGATCGCTGTGTGCATTCGGAGTGACCGGGCCTTTGGCCTTCGCCTCAGCGATTACTTTCTGCTGGGCCGCGTCTTCTTCCGCTCGCAGGTTATGGTCGGCCACCACTTTCGAAGCGCCGGCCCGAACCTCGGGGGTAAATCTTTTCACCTGCTCGTCAGGGTGCAGGGCCATGATGGCTTGAGCACCAGCCAGCGTGGTGTGGTCGGGGGTCTCCAACTCCATCGGGGCCTTCAGCTTTTCTTGAACCGCATTCTGAAGCTGGGCGAGAATGTTCTGCTTGTCCGCAGGCTTGGCGGGTGAGGCAGTGACCGACTTGGCCATGACCGCAAGGTCATCAACGGTTGCGTCTGGCGGGATGGTGACCTTGGGGGCTTCGCCCGCCGTCGGGATCTCCACCTTGATCTGCTCTTTGGGTGCGGGCGCCGGTCCAGCTGGACCCATCAGGTCTGCAAACTCTTTCTCACGCGCCTTCACCTTGTCCTCGTCACTGGCAAGATTGTCGGCCTTCTGCCGCAAAGCTTCGGCGGTGAGCGGGGCCCCACCCTTCTCGATCCCATCGGCGGTCTTCCGAATTTCCTCCGCTGCCGCCTCATCCGGCGCGGCTTCACCCTTGTAGGCGGCGACCACGTCCGGTGTCCGCGACCCCATCTCGTAGAGCCGGATTTTGGCGAGGGTTTGCAGCCGGTCCACACCTTGGAGAACAGTGTCTTTCCTGTCTGGCTCAAGGAGTGGGTCGGCGGCGAGATTGATCTGGCCTTTGATTTGTGGGTGTTCGCCCACCACGATGCTATTCAGGTGCTTGTATTCTTCCTTGTAGGCGTTCGCTTCGGCATAGGCATGCGGCAGCGAGAAGAGGGCGGACATCGTGACGTCCTCGGTCGTGGGGGCCAGGTCCCCCAGGGTGAAGTGCCCATTGATAATCCCGTCGAGGTTGCGGTTGAGATCCGAGACAACGAGGTTGGCTCCGAAGGAAGCAGCGCCGGAGCGGACGGCCTGTCCCACAGCCGATCCTCCGGTGCCCGCCAGTTTCGCGCCGACCGCACCTGCCCCGAGGAAGAGAGCGGTCTGCGGGATGGTGTAGAAAGCCTGTCGGTCCGAGTAGACTTCCGCGTCTTCGGCCGCAGCCTCCGGAGTCATCTTCGTTTTGTTCTCCGCGAGCTTAGCGTTGTAGGTTTCACCCTTGACCTGATCGGCGACGTATGCCACACCGAGAGCGGGGTCGACCATGGATGCAAGAAGCATGGGGAGTGCGCCCGCCACGGTCTTCTCGACCTTGTGCGTCTTGGATTCGGGAATGAGAAATTGTTTCTGCCTTGCCGGGTCGTCGGATGACGGGTCGAACACAGGGTTGGCCACGCCCTCGGCATACGGATCGGGAGTGTGGGCTTTCGCAAATTTTTCCGATTGGCTCTGCAACCATCCGTTGATCTTCTCCGCCGTGTGGGAATCCTCCTGCTTGATGGGCTTGCCGTTCTCGTCGAGGGCGGTTGCGGATTGCACTGGGCGGGAGAGAAGACGGATCGTTCCCTGCAAAGCATCAGAGACCGAAGTGTTGATGGCGACAGCGGCGGTGTTGAGGCCAGAGACGATGGCCCCGTGTCGCTCACCCACGAGACTTGGCAAAACTTGAGACTGAATCTTTGCGACGGACGCGTCAATTGTCTTGGGGTCTTCCCCGTTCTCCGCGCCGTATTGCTTCAGATACTCTGACCACTTGAGGAAGTTGACTTGCTTGTCCTGCGGCTCAAGCTTCTGGAAATTGGGATCGGCTGCCACATCTTTCCACGTAGGCGGCGGGAGAAGACGCCCACTCGCGTCGGTCGTCGGGCTTTTCGGTGCTGGCGCTGCTACAGGCGGCGGGGCATCCGCTCTCGGGAACGGGTAGTCAGTCTCAACTGAAGATGGTGGCGTCGAAGGTGTGCCCTGTGGGGCGAGAATATCTGTCTCGGGTGGGGCATCCGGAATATCCGGAAGGGTAACGGTGTCTGCCATGGCGGACATTAGTAGCTCGCGCCAGAAGGTAAAGCAGCAGGCGAGGAAAACTGACTAGTCGGCACGGTCGCCGGGCTGGAACCAGATGGCGGTGCGATCCCTACTTGGGCGTTGACTTGGGCGGTGACATCATCCAGTTGCTGCTTTATCTCAACAGCAAGTTTGGGGTTGGTCTTGAGCGCGGCAATGTAGTCGGCGCTCAGGGTTCGCTGGGTGGCTTGAAGGGCCTGCACCTGCGGCGTAGACGCACGCCGGGCAGAGGTGATTGCGCCGCCCTCATACTCGGCAACAGGTGTGCCGCCCGGCGGGAAGGAGATGGACTTGATCACGAGACCGTTGCGGTCCGCCTCTTTCTTGAGGGCGTTGATCTGGAAAGATCGGGAGATGGAATTGAGATGCACCTTGCCGACAGGTGTAACTCCCCCGGATTCGGGGTCGATAAATTGCTGGCCCATGGCTTCAGTCTGGGCCTTCGCGGTAGCCCACGCGCCTATCGCGCGAGCGTGCACGTCAGTGTCTGACCCAGAGCGCGGGGTTTCCGGAGGCTGGTCGAGCTCCTGACTGGTGTATGGGCGGGACGTAGCGTTGGGGTCATACTCAGACTCGTGGTAGATGTTGGTGAATTTCGCGAGATCGTCGGCGGTGCGCGCGGAAGGGAGCGCGGCCTTGTCCTTCACGCCGAGTTTGATCATGTCGTCGCTGTCTTGCTTCAGGCCTATAGCCGCCACGCTCATGTTCTTCGCGGCGTGATACCGATCGAGAATCTCCCTAATCATCGGGCTCGCGGCGGCGTGCTTCGGAGCCTGCGCCATGACGGCGAGCATCTTGGTCTCGGTGTCGGGGTTGTTCGGGTCGGACGCAGCGTCGGCCAGCGCCATTGCCATCGGTCCGGCTTGGTCAGCGTCGAAGCGGCGCTGCTCCAGTTGAAATTTCGCCTCTTCCAAACTGTTCCGCCGCACGGCAATCTCAGACCGAGCCGCCTCCGCGCCCACGCCCGCCGCAGTGACTTGCGCGCGCTTGAGTTCCTGGTCTAACGGGAAGGCTCTCTCACGCAAAGAGATTTGTGCCTCGGCATCCTTGAGCTGCCCGATGCGCCAAGTGGCTTCGGAGTCCGCGTTCTGTTGGGCGATCTCTATAGACTTGGTGCGGGCAAGAGAATCGCCCGCCTTGTTGATTGCGTCCGCCGTCGAGGGCAAGCCGCCCGGGAATGCGTCGTGAAAATAGTCCGGCTGTGAAGCCAGCGGCTGCGGTTCGAAATCATTAAGACCAGTAGATCCGATGCCCATATTAGCCTCCGCCTCCGCCTGATCCGCTTCCAGCACTGGCCGTCAAGCCGCCGCTTCCGCCACCGCTATTGAATGACCCGAAGACATTGCTCCAATCGAAGCCGCCGCCCGAAGAAGTTGTGTTGTTGTTCGTCGTCGTTGTGCTGCTGCCGCTCTTCGAGAAGAGACCCGCGAGCAAAGCGGCCGAGGAGATCGCTGTGTCGGTGTTGTTCTGCTGGATGCCGGCGTTGGTGAGCTGCTGCTGGATGTCGCGGCCCGAGTTAAGGATTTTGAACTGGTCACTCCGCTGCTGGATGGCCTGCGGGGTGAAGATGAAATTGGTGGGGGAGACAGGGTTGGTCTCCTTGGCCAGCGCAGTCAGGACTGGCGTGGCCTGCAACGCGCGCTGCGTTAGATCGAGAGAAGTCAGACCGAGCTGCCGGGCGTCCGCATACTTGCTGAACTGCGAGCCACCGGAACCCAGTGTCGTGAGGCCGGCAGTCCGCATCGCATTACCTGCAACGTCGGCTGGGAGAAGACCCTTCGATTCGGCGAGAGTGTTCTTCCCTTCCTGCTCCAAAGCGGGGAAGAGATCGGGCACCGTGCTGGACAGCTCATCCTTGAGCATGTTGTTCAGCTGGGTGGAAAATTCCGCCAAGGCAGGGAACTGCCCTGATTGCGAGTTGAACTGCGCAAAGGTGCTGCCCATTGAGTCGGGCTTGATGTGTTTGAAACTTACGCTGTCTTGCACGGTAGATTGGTAGAGTGGTCCGTTGAAGAGCCCGTCGATGAAGCCGCCGATGGCGCCGTAAGGCCCACCGATTGAACCCTTGTTAGCTCCGTCTGCTGCTCTTGAAAGTGATAAGCCCATCTCATTGTCTCAATGCTTTGAAAAATCTATGCTCGACCGGAGCATAGCCTTTGCGGGAATAAAATTTGTCGAGGGGTCGCCCGATGGTGGAGCCGGAGTAAATTCGCTTTGCCCCAATTTCTTTAGCCCAGTCTTCCATGCATTGGAATAACTGAACTCCGACGCCAGATGCTCGATGAGCTGGGGAGACATACCAAACCCATTCCTCGACCACCAAGTCTCCGGTCGGGGCGTCATGGGATCGCACGGCCACGAGAAGACTCTCGTGATCCGGCGTAAGCCATCCTTTACCCGCGCCAAAAAGGCAGAGGTGTATGAGCGCACTGGAGAACGACTCCGCGCTGAACTTCCCGGGCAGACCAGTCTCAGCAAAGAATTTTTCTCCGAGTGGGAGGAGGAGATCAATGTCGTTAACATGGAGAGGTTGGATCAAATTAAGGTAGGTTACGCGGAGTGCCGCTACCCCCAGACCCGTGGTTCCCGGGGCTGTTGTTGGGGAGGCCAGAACCTGTGTTAGCGAAAGGAATGACAGGGCTGTCTCTATAACCATCCCCGCGCCGCGCCTGCACGTAAACGATGGCTCCAGCCGCCATGACAATGCTCGTGCCGGGGGTGTAAAGAGAAAAATTGACGCCGTCGGTCGATTTGTACATGGTCGCGGCAGCGTCGGGGTCATCAGCCGCCACGGTATATGCGCCACCCTTGGTGCCTGCGACAAAGTAGAAATACGGCGAGGCGACTTGCGGCCACAAGGTCATGTCCGGCGGCACCCACGTCAGGATGCAGATAGCTTCGGGGCCGAGCTTGTCCCAGAGTCCAAGGCCGGTTGGGTCAGTCGCGACACAGGCGTGGAAAGACGTGGTGTGCTGATAAGCATTTCCGGGGGTACCGTCGCTCTGCACAATCCCGAGGAAGTCATCGGGACCTGTTCCTGGGAGGAGGAAAGGCGCAACATGCGTGGGCCAGAAAGGACTGTTGACCGAAACCCTCTTGTTAATCTCCTGCCTGATGCGGGTATTGATCAACCCGGTATGCGCGCGGATGGAAATCTGGTCGCTGTCAGTGTAGGAGCGCGAGGTCATGACCGCGCCACCGTAGTCATTCGTAAAAGTAGGAGCGACTTGGTTCAGATAGATAACGGGGTCGCGGAGAACGACGCGATTGAACTCGGCATTGCCCGTTGCGCTGTCGATCCAGTAGCCCGCATTGTTCTGGACGTAGTTGGTGGACTGCTGCGGCGCACCGAGAATCAGGCGGCGGATGCCGGCCGTTGTGATGAGGGTGAAAACAGCCACCGGGACGAGGGCGTTGGACGGATCGACAATTTTAAATTTGTTCGCGACCACCACGAAGTCACTGTTGGAGGCGTTGCCGTCGAGACGGACACTCCCAATGATTCGATTGTTGCTGTCGATCGTGACCCCCCACTGCGCGAAGATGGTTCCGTCTGCGTTAGCTCGGGCGATGGCCTCTTCGGTCACAGCCACGTCGCTCGCGAGAAGAGCACCTTCGGCGGTGTATGGGGTCGGGGGGAGGACACCCTGTTCCATCTTGATCTGGCGAACGGCAATGTCCGTGATTCCAACCCCGGTGAGACACTGGAACAGAACACGTGCTTGAGTGGCCGTGGCGGGGGCGGTAACTTGCCGGGCTAGAGTATTGCGGTTGGCGTTGCCCTCTACAAAGGTGAACGGGAGGTTGACTGACCCCAGCACACTCTGAGAAACCAGGACGCCAAGTGAAGTGTACCAGTTAACGATGAAGCGGAGTGTACCGCTGGTGCCCGCACCCAGCATGTCGCCAGTGAGGACGTAATTCTTCCCGGCGGTGATAGGGAAAAGGTCAATGTTGTAGATCAGGCTGGTGCCTTGGGCGATCCAGTGCATCGCTTGCCCAAACCCGGAGTAAGTTTTTCCGACGGGCGCGAGACTCGCCACACCAGTAAATGCCCACCCCCTGAACCCGAGTTCGAATCCACCATTGAAAAGTATGTTGGGGCGGACTTGAAGCTGGCCGGTTAACGATGCCTCCACCGTGAGACGAGCGATGGCCTCGGCCGAAACTGCGCTGGCCCGGGCAGTCGCTTCGTTCGTGACCGCTGCGAACGCTGCCGCCAAACCGGTGGTGGGGTCGTTGAGCATCGCCTGCACCACCGCAATCAAGGTGGCCAAGGCGGAGTCTGCGGTCGTGCGTGCGGTGGCTTCTTGGGAGACCGACGCGCTGACTGCCACCAGACCAGTGACGGGGTCAGTGATCTGGGAAATGACGGAAAGGATATTCGAAGTCGCGTCGAGGAGCCGCTGGTCAGTCACCTCGACCCAAGCCGATCCGCTCCACCTAGAAAGTTTCTTCCCGTCGTCTGAGTCAAACCAGAGATCCCCGGGCAACAGCATGTCACCCGGGTTGGCCGGGGCCGACGCTTGGTAGAAAGTTCGCGACCCTCCGCCGCCTGCGCCGATGATGGCGTTGTCGATCCGGTCGCTCAGAGCCATGTCCTCTGCTTCGCGTGTGGCCGCCTCGGCGTTGATGTTCTCCTGTAAAGCCGAGTCTGCCAACGCGAGGTCGGCGTCGGTCATGGCGAGAGAGGTGTCGGCCGCGATGCGGGCCGCTGCTTCGGTCGCTAGGTTGGCCGCGTCAAGGGCGATGCGAGAGTCCGTCACGTCGACCCACGTTGTCCCGTCCCACCGGGATTCCCGGCTCCCGGTGCTAGTGTCGAACCAAAGGTCCCCGATGACCAAGGCGTCGCCGGGGTTGACCGGCGCGGTGGCCTGCCGAAAAGTCCTGTTCGGACCGGTCCCGGGGGGCGGGTCGATAATATCGTATATAATTTCCGGGGTGCAGGTCATATCAGGTTTCGGATGGAACCAAAGGATCCGACATTCTGAACCTGGAGGCTCATCCTGTCAGACCCTTGACTTTCTTTAAGCTGGGATTCGAGTAACTGCAACGCAAGCTTTTGCTTGGCCATCGAAATGTTGGGGTCGGCGGATAGCTGGGATTCTACGTGGGCCTTAATGGCGGGGTAGTTTACAATGATCATGTCTTCGCTGTCGTTGACGTGGGCCACGAAGCGAAGCTTGACGAGAAGATGGGCGCACTCGGGAGCGCAGGCGTCGCGGACATAGTAGAGGGCCCGACCATCTTTCTCTCCGCGATGGATGACCCGGTTGCCAAACCCCGGGCAGTCTCCGATGGAGTAGCCGATCCCGTTCTGGTGGTAGTCAGCCTCGATCCCCCAGACGGGGGCGAACGTCCCGCCAATGGCGGCAGCGTAAATTTTCTCGATGCAGGTGGGCATGATGAACATGCCGGACTGGTCGATCTGGAGAGAGTAGTTGGTGCGGGTGCCCTTGAACCCGCCCTGCATGACGGCCCACTCCTCTGCTTCATTGATGGCCCGGAGCATCTCGTCGTCGGTCAGGAGGAGGCCGGCATTCGCAGAGAGATCGAGAGACAATCGCGTCCGGAAATAACCAACCGATCTGGGCTGGTCACGGAAGAGGGCGTAGTCGGCTTCGTGAGCAAATCGCCGGTTGTCCAATAACTTGACTTTCAGTTGTCTTTCAAGCAAATCGTAAGCCTGCTGCTCCAGCTCCATTGCTGCCTTCAGGGCATTCCCGTCATTGGAATTTTCCGCCTGCATCGACATGGCCATCAGCTTGATGATCTGGTAGTCCTCGATCGGGAGCGGGGTGGTGTCGCCGGTCAGCGGGGTGTAGTTGAGCTTCGGGAGATTGTCCTTCACTCCCAGTCGATTGGAGAGGATGAAGAAATTGTAGCGGGCGATGAGCATGTCCTCGGCTTTATTGAGGAGATCCATGATGTAGGCATCGTCGCGACTGATGCCCTGCTGCATGTCTGTGCCGAGTTTCATCCGCGCCCACCCAACCGTGCCATAGGCGTAGGACGTGTAGAGAGATTGATAGTTGAGGCGGCGGGCCTCATCGACGGCTCCGCCGGTCAGAACTTTCAGCCGGTTGACGGCCTTCTGCTCCAGCGCCATAGCCACATCGAGACGGTCGTTGTTCTCCCGCCAGAGCGCGAGGAGCATGAGCTTGAGCGCCGAGATGTCGTCAATCATTAGAAGATCTGAATCGAGCACCGCGTTCTTGAAGATCTTGTCTCCAGTCACGTCGACTGCCACAGTTCCCGCAGGAACCGTCCACTTCCCCGCAACGAAGGTGGGGTTGACCGACAGAATTTCATTGGTCTGGTGGACGAACGCCCCGACTCCATCCGAGAGGAGAAGCCCGGGGAGTGTGGCGTTTCCGCCCGTGTAGTTTGCCACGCGTGTGGGGGTTTTCAGAGTTGTTGGGAGAACGAAGAACGTGGTGTCCCCTTCCTTCTGGCAGAGGACAGCGTAACGAAGCAGGGTCCCGAGGTAGGGGCCGGTCTCGTAGAGACGGCTCTGTGCCTCGTTCAGCAGAGGAAGGAATCGATAGTCAGTCGGGCCCACACCATTACTGGTGTAGCTGGCTAGAGCGGCCCGGGCTTGAGCGACGGTTAGTGGCATCAGGGGGTCCCGATATATTTCTTGAACCCAAGAGTTGTGTAGGGCCCGAGCAAATCGAAGGCCACAGTGGCTCCGGCAGTGCCGCCTGCGGGGATGCTGGGGAGGACCAAGCCTCCGGTGGCATCCACATCCACACCGCAGTTGATTGCGCCCGAGCCCACGTTCCGGGCGTAAGGGATGCCGTGGGTGTGGGCGGGGATGTTGGTCAGGTCAAGAGTCTTCTGGGCCGCGCCGCCCTGTCCGCCGAACCCGCTGAGGGCTCCGCGCACGAAACGGTTGGTCATGTCGGGGGTGGCAATGCCGCCGTAGGTCCCGCCGTCGCATACCGCCCAAGGTCTGCGGTTGGGGTTGGTCGAGGAAGCGAGGGTGAGGTCAGTCGCGATGACCACGTCGAACATGATAATGTCGCCGACGTGCCAGAAACCTCCGTCAATTCCGTGCCACGCGCCGCCGCTATAGGCCGAGAGAGTGTTGGTGGTGGGCCGGAACCAGAGGACGAGGGCACTGGGGGCCGGCGCTGTCTCGCTGATGATGACGTTGACCGAGGTGGCCGGCAGGTTCAAGTGGGCCGCGAACAACTGCAAGAGAGCGTTCAGGTTGACAGGGCACTCACTGCCAGTGAGGGGGGTGTAGTCGATCATGGGGGAGTCAAGTTATATCTTGTAGTCCAAAAACCCGGAGTTGCAATTGGAAATCGACTCCGTCAGGATGTTGCTTGGGTAGTGCCCAGAGGTGGACTCCACCTTGTCCAGTGCGTAGAGGATCAGCTTGACGAGTCGGGCAGAGCCAGTGGTCTCGATCCGAACTTCAAACTCGTGGCCGAAGTTGACCGGGCGGCTAATCTGCAGGTCGGCTACCTGGGTCGGGGTGGGGAGATTGATGGCGGGGAAGTAGCCTCCGAACTTGGAGTGGACGACGGGCAAGGGAGGGCAAATATGAGGACCGGAATAGACACAGGTGTCGGCGGTCATCGTCAACCCAACCCACGGAGTCCAGATGGGGTTCTGGTCAGAACGGAAAAACATTGCCACTGTCACCGTGTCGAGCACATCGGCGAACCATATTTCCCCACGCAGCAATTCTTTCAAGTTGAGCGGCGCGCTGAAGTTAAAGCCCCGGCTCTCGAAGACAGACTGAATGGGGTGTGCCGTCCGAGTTGTAGGCCCAAACTCCGGACGGTCATCATACTTCCACGAGACGTCCGGGCCCTGATCTTTCTTGATCTCCCAGATGCCGAGTCGTAGCGCCACGCTGTAGGTCAAGTAGGGGCCTTGGGTGATGGCAAAGGCTCGCTGCTCCCCGTTGAAGCGGCCGCTCAAAAGCTGGAGGAACTTGGGCCCGGTCCACAGCCCGTCATAGGCGGAGTTGGTCTTGCCGAAGTTCACCGAGACGGCGTTGAAATCGAGGGACACAACTCCTTGATAGTAGGGCCAGCTCGGCGGGTTGTCCTTGGCCGGGAGGCACGTCATTAGGTAGCGGTTGTCGAACTGAATTGCGCTGACCTTGTCCAGCAGCTTCGGGTCTTCTTTGTCGAGAATATCATTGAGTTCGCCGCTGAGGGGCTGGTAGCCGTGGGCATAGAAAGCAAGTCGAGAGTTGCGGTAGTTTCGAATCCCAAAGTTGGAGCGGAAGAAGAAATCCCCGTTGACCGTGACGAAAGAAGTAGGCGAAGTCGCGCCAAACTCACGGAAGACAACTCTCTGAAATGGGATGAGCTTCCACGTTAGCCGGTCGGCGGAGACTTGGAACGACGCCATCCCGAAGTCCCCGGCCACGAGCAGATCGCCCTGCCCCGTCGCGGTATCTTCGACCGGGGGGAAGACCATCCCTGTGATCTGCCCCATGAAGAAGGGGAGACGGAACGACCCGCCCTCGGCAAGATAGGTGGTCTCGGAGAACCGGAGCAAGTCACTCGCCGCTCCCGGCAACGCCTTCAGGGTGTAGCCACCGGAACCGGCAGAAGTCAGGGCTACCCCGATACGGAGAGACTGGGGGCTGGGAACGTCGGTCACCAAATACGTACCGTTGATGTCAGGGACAGAAGTAGACCCGGTGATGGTGACGGTCTCTCCGATTCCAAGACCGTGGTCGCCATCCGTGGTGATGAGGGTATCAGAAGCCACCGTCATGGTTAGGATGACTGCGCGCTGGGTCGAGCCGCCGTAGATCAAATCGCCCGCTGTGATGTTCCGCCGGTCCTTTGAGGCAACGAAGAGGCGCCCCTGCCCGAAGGACATAATGGTGCCGACGGGAATGGGGAACTGTGGGTCGAACTCCGTCGCGGTAAAGACGTCGTTCCCATCGTAGATCAGGGGCTCGTCCAAACCATTCTGCATGATGAGGTAGTTCTCCGCCTGACAAAACCAGGTGTAGGCGTCGGCTCGCCCTGTGGCCAGCACCGACTCGACATGGTTGACCGGGTCCACCGTGTTGATGGTCCGGCCAACGGCGATGACTATTTTAGTGGGGGCGATGCCGGCTGGGTCCCAATAAACGAAGGCCCCGTTGAACCGGCCGTTGTTCGTCCAGTCCCCTTTCAACCCAATCCCATCCATTTGCTCGAGGGTAGGCCGGGTGTGGAGATGGCCGCCGCGCACGGTATGGTTGACCAGAAGGTGAGCGTGGATCGGGGAGATGAGCGACGGCACGCGGGCGCTGTCCATCCCACCCTCAAGGCTGGCGAATCCATCGACTACTCTGGTTGGGTCCTTGGCTTGGCTCATCGACGAATCAGAGAAAAAGTTTCCCCACCAATAATCGCGGAATGCCCCGGCCAGAGTTCGTAGAGAACTTCATGTTCTTCCACGCCGCCGGTCCGGGGGTTTGAGTCCATGCCGAGGGCATCCGCTGCCGCCACGGAAAGCTCTCCCAGCTTGTAGAGCGGGCCGAGGTCGCCCACCACACACTCCACGGAGGCGCCGCGCCAAGTCACGCGAGCTCGACAACCGAGCACCACGCCGCCCACACGCTTCCGGATAAAATCTTCCACGACGATGTAGGGGACGGACGCGGAGTCGAGATACCGATCCGGGTCATCCCATTTCTTTTCCTCGCGGAAGTAGGCAGTCTTCGAATGGAACCCACCGTTGAAAACCAGCGGCCGGTTGCTCGACCCGCAGACCAAAATCTCCCTGAAATTCCCATTAGGGTAGCCGGCGTTCTTCAGCGCATCTCTCCCGTGATCCCCGGGGGCATAGGCAAAAAGCCTCTTGTCCGTGCCGGGATCGCGGGACTGACCATTCATCCCGTCCGCGTCTATGTCGGCATTAGCCGTGAAATAGACGCGCTTGAAGTCGTCCTCCAGCACGTCACAACCATCAAGTGTGACGACGCGACGGGACACAGGTTATTACAGCGGCTGCTGCTTTTGGTATTCCTCGGGATTGACCTTGATCATTTCGATGCGGGCATCGAGTGCAGCCTCCAGTTCGGGAGACAGTTCGTCGGATTGAGCGAGGTGATCTTTGGCGGCGAGCCAGAAGGCCAGCACGTCGGCAGCAAGGGGTTCAAGGGCAGTGAGGAGGGCGATGATTGCTTCGGGGGACATAATGATTAGGGCTGAGCGGCGGAGTGAATCTCCATGATGTATTTGTTGGCTTCGCGGGTTGCAGTAACCAGCACGATAATGGCCGTGTCGAGAGTGGCTTTATGCGCCGCATCCCGGTTGTTCTTGTAGGCTTTGGTGGCGGTGCGAGCCGAGGTCACCCACTCGTATTGGTGGGCGCGGAGGTTGTTGACAAAAGTGCGTTCGGCGGCAGCAGCCTTCGGGTTCACCATTTTGAAGGATGCGTAGCCATCGAGGTCGATCTTCTCGACCGCGTCGAAAGCATCGAGGGCAACCTGCGTGGTGCGCTCGGCATTCACAACCACAGGGTCTTGGCCGATGTGGATGGAGGAGCAGCTGGAGCAGCTGGTGAAGAGAGCGAAGATGAGGATGAGGACGAGTTTGTTCATAAGCGGGGCAAGGTCTGGTAGGCTTGGGGGCTTGTCAAGATGCATCGTGCACCGGGACGGGGTTGCTGGGTTGATTGGAAATCGTGACGGGCGTGGCCCCGGAAGCATCCAGCGCGGGCGGGGGGGAGACCTGTGCCTGCGGCCGCGTCTGGATGAGCATGGCGATCATGGCGCCGATCAGGGTATCGACCACGTGCATGAAGGCTCCAGAGAGGGTGTTGTTCATGTCCGGTATCTTGAAGATGATACAGGCTGCCTCGGTCAACACCCCCACCAACGCGCTTGCGCACACGGTGAAGACGATCATGTGGATGACGCGAGAGTTATTGACCGGGTCGAGAGGGGGTGTGGTGTCGTTCATTTCGGGGTGCTGGTTGGGGATGGTGTGGGTGTTGGAAGGTCCGGGTCTTCCGGCGCACGGTATCCGTGTCTCTGTGCGAAATCTTCTTTGTTGCTGATGCCGTGCTCTTTTAGGAACCACATCTCGTTTGTCCGAGGTTCGTTTTTGTTCACGCGATTCTCCAAGTTGGTGAACCGATCACGGAGTGAATCGAGGGAGTTTTGCATCCCGAGGTTAACGATGTTATTTGAAGTTCTGTATTCGGTGTTGGCAGCAATCTGCGCCCCGCGTTCCGCAATAATCTTGTCGTAACCGCCGATTTTATACTCGACCCGGGCATACCAAAGAGCCAGCAGCACAACCGTACCGACCAGACCTTTAATCGCCCAAGCGTAGAATTTAAATTGCTCGACCGTGACGACCACCGGAGGATCGTTGGCAATGCGCGCACGGTTAGCGGCGATGTCAGAGAGGTCATCGTACATTACATAAAGTTAACTCGCTCTTCCTCCCGGGTGCCACATTCCGGAGGTGGGCGTCGATAATCGCTATGACCAATTCGTCGGCTTTGATGTTGCTGCCGATGGAGTCAAGCACGCCGAGAAGCCCGCGCTTGCTGATAACTTTCTGGGCGCGGTTGGCCATGCACGCGAGAAGGATGTCTTTATCGTCCGCCAGCTCAGTCACGACGATAACCGGCGGGGTGAAGAGCCCAATGCTGTTGATGACTTTTTCCAATGGGGAATCCGTCAGAATCAAATCGAGCAAAGTCAGATCGGCATGGAACTCGTTCGCAACCCGCAGACCCTCCTCCAACGTGGAGGCTGTGCGGCATTCCACGTGATCCATTCGGACAGTCAGCAGTTTGGTCAGAGCCTCCGCGATATCCGGGATGTCCTCTACGATTAAAATTTTCATGTCGAGCTCGCGGTTTCTGGGTCTTCTTCATCCGGCACGTCGTCGGCGGTTCCGGTCGAAGAGGTAGCGTCTCCGCTGCCGCCCAAACCTGTCGAATCGCCACCGCCAAAATTGTCGGGGGGCAGCGGATCGGTCCCGATGTCATTGCTTGATCCTTCTGAAGCCGGGAGTGGCTCTGCGGGAACACCGCCGTCCATACCGGGAGAATCCCCCCCAGAAATGTCCCCACCAGAGGTATCCCCGCCGGAGGCACTCTCCCTCCAACCCTCAGTCCCAGAAGATGAGGACGATGACCCTGTCGCACTGTCCCTCCACCCCGAACCGTTGGCGTCAGCGGGGTTGGGGGAGTAAAGACCAGTGGAGGAGTGCCCCCCGAAAAGATGACCGATGCCAGTGACGACCGCGTGGGCCAAAGACCCAAGGCCGTGGAAAATTGGAGTGACGAGATAGCCGGTACCGGGGAGAATACGATTGGCGACTTGGCCTGCTGCATTCGACAAGCCGTTTCCAATCGCACTAGCCGCACCAGAGTTGGCCGCGTCGATGAGGCCTGTGCCGAGGGAAGGGCCGAAACCTGTCCCCGGGCTGGAAGAGGTGGCAGAGTTGGACGCCGGGGCGTCGCTGCCACCGATCGAGCTGGCGGCCGCCGCTGAAATCTGCGTGCCCGGGATGTCTCCGCTGCTCCCGATCCGACCTCCGCCCCGACCTTCTTGAGACCCGCCCAACCCGGAGGGTGCTGCCGTAGAATTGCGGGAGCTGGTCCCGGTATCCGTTGTGACATTCGTTGCTCCCGGAGGGACCACGGAGCCGGGAGCTGCGTGGTAAAGATACCCGTTCAGGTAATAAGATTGAAAGCCTGTAGCCGGCATGGGGGTTATGGTCGCACAGGGCCCACAGAAATTACAGCAGAAAGATTAGCCGGCGGGGAAGGGGTCGGCGTCGGACTGCCACTGGGGGTGGGAGTTGCGGTGGGGGTTGGTGTTGGGGTCGGAGTCGGGGTCGGTGTTGGAGGAGGGATACCATTCAAAAGCGCGTGGCCGTAGGTCATGACATCAACCCGGTCCGTGGGGTGGGGATCCTGATTACCCGGCCCGAGATTCCGAATGTCGAGTTCATAAATCTCCTGCCATGCAGTCGTGTAGGTCATCCCCTGTTCAATCGCGCGCTGCAAAGTCCAAGAGGAATCCGCGCAAGGAGAGCCGGTGCCCGCGTTCATGCGCTCAGACCCAAACAAATCCCCGTTCAGAGGGTCGGGGGGTGGCCCAGGTTTCTGGCAATCATTGTAACTGTGCCAGACCATCTGAGCGGCGTGCGGGTAGGGCAAAATGAAAAGGTCATACCACGCACTCGAAGAAGCAACGACACTCCCGGAGGTTATGTTCGAGTTGAGATTGTTCTTCTGCGCGGTAACCAACCCCGGTGCGGCGGTGTTGGCGGCCGCCAGCACTTCTTCGGTGACATTGCGTCCGTGGTTAGAGTTCGTGCGACGCGGGTTCAAACTAAGATCGTCGAGTCGTCCGATCGAGGTGGTGAGGAATTTTCCGGGAAAAGCGGTTCGGTAGGCCGAGTAGGTGGTGGTCCCCGCCGCCACTAAAGCGTCCGCCATGCTGGCATACGAAGACCCGGTGATTGTGCTCAGCCACCGGCTGTTGGGGGTGGAATTCGTGGGTGTGATACCGTCAACCTGATTTGCAATGCTTCCGATATTCCAATCATCTGTGACGGCATTCGCATAGGGGACGAAGATCACCTTGACCAAAGGATGACTGGCTAAGTGAGCACCCACCGCCGCGATCAGGGCAGCGTGCCGGGTCAGCAGAGTTGGCTCCCAGAAAACGGGGATGGTGGCAATCAAGCTGCCGTCGTAGTAGGAGAAATATTTTCCACCGGCGTAGCTGTCCGCGTCGATCAACGTCCGGAGCCACGGTGGCTTTTTACCGGCGGAAGTGGTGGCGGACCCCGAGTCGGTGAAAGGTCCGCCGGTCGAGATGGTGACGCGAATCCATTTCCCCTGCGCCTCAACGGCGGCGAGCTGGGAATCGAGCGACTGATCTCCGGTTATGGTGGCCCCCGAGAACACGTAGTTTCCTGCCGTCGGTTCAAGGTCAATCCATTTTGCGCCGATGACCACACCGTCGACATTTGAAGAGGCCACAATAGTATTGTCGAGACTCCCCTGATTCGGGAGATAGACGACGCCATGCGGAGGGGTAGGCGTGGGTGTCGCTGTCGGAGTGGGGGTAGGCGTCGGTGTTGGGGTGGGCGGGGCCTCCGTCAAATTGGCGATCAGGAAGGGCCGGTCGGCAGCCAGAGTCGGACCGGTGATGCCCGGGGCAGAGTCGATATCTCCGCCATACACTTCAACTGCGGTTCGCCCCTGTTGGCGAGCCGACATCAAAAGATCGTGAACTGGTTGGGGTGGGGTCGGGTAGGGCGAGGGCGGCGATGGGCCATAGAAGCGAGCGGGGTCTGTCGAAATGGAAACAGCTTGAGAAATCTTAGGGAAGGTGAAGTAGACCGGCGGCGTGTTGGGCAACCCAGGCTCAGCCTTTTGTGACGCGATTGATTCTCCGTAACGCGCGTAAGCCGTGTGCGCAGCAGCATTGATCGCGTCCTTGTCGTCGTCGCCAATGGTGTTGTCGCTCCACGGGCGCGCGAGTGTCAGGACACAGGGAGTCTTCACGAAGGCGCTTTCAAAATAGCCGATGATGGCAGCGGCGGCTGGTACATAGGCGGCACGCTTGGCACCATATCCAGCGAGAAGGCCATCGCTATAACCATCCGCCAAAGCCTTGTTGTTCCAGTCGGTATCTTCCTGCGTAGTCCCCGCGACATACATCTCGTTGTTTAGCATAAAGCCGGTGATGCCAACATAGGCCAGAGTTGGGTTCTGGTCGTAACGCGCGGCCAGCGCGTTTACGAAGGTCTGCCACCGGGATTTATAGAGAGCCTGCCAGTAGATAGGCTGCACACCGTCAGCACCTGTCAGCGTGTCAAGACCGACGAAAGCCCACGCCGGAGTCGAGACACCCGCCGCGACACTCAGCCCGAGCTTCTTGTTCTTGGCTGCGGCCACCGCGAAAGCATTGTCCAAACGGTCCCAGTTGTAGACCCCCGCACTATCCGGCTGGATGTCCGTCCACTTAAGGCGGATGCGGAAGTAGTCGATGTAATCGTAGTTGAGGGCGGGAGGGAGAACCGGCGGGACCGTAGTGGTCTCGAAGTAGGCTAGTTTGTCGTTCCCGTTGATCAGGTAGACGACACCCCCGGGGTAGGGTTTGGGGGTGGTGGTCGGGTCCACGCGTAGTGCCCCACCCATAGTCGTGGTGGTGTAGTCTCTGAAAAGCGTATCGAAAGCGGAGTTGGAGGAATCCTGCGGGAAGACTTCTGAAAACGTAACGTTGTAGGTCGACGTCATGAAGAGCGCCTGAGTCATGGCGCAGAGATCGAAGGCTGGGTCCGCCCCTCCGGGACACACTCCGCCGCTGCAGCCCGTGAAATTCTGCGCCAAGCGACAACCATCCAAGTGCCCTGTCGCTGCCTGAACCATCTGCAACCCACCGTGCTTGGGTGTGGCCCCACTCTGTTGAGTGTGCTTGTAGATCATGTATTTGATGTAATTCTGCGAACCCGTCCCGGGGATGGCATACTGAGAGCCCGCAGGGTCATACTTATCAAACCCGTTGCCCCATGTGTCATCGACGATGTTTCGCTGCATCCAGAAGCGATTCGTGTAGGGTTGCGCGGGGATCGGCGGGGAAGCAGCGGGATTCCCGTAGACATAGGCATCGATGTCGCGCGCCATCCGGCTGTAATCTCCGGTTCCGCCAGTGATCCCAGCCGCCGCGAGGCGATCATTCAAGCCACCGATCGGCATCTTGATGTTCTGGCGTGGATAGGCCGCGATGGCTGCGTTGATGATGTCTTTACCGACCTGCACCATACGCGGCTCAGTCCAGCCCGCATTAATCCATTGTAGCGGTTGATCGATATCCGTGCGAGGACCGCAGACTTCCCCTGGGTGGCCACCGCCCGGGCACGGACGGCATTGCAAGGTCCCCTGATCATCTCCTATATTAGTGCCTTTGTAGACGCTGTCTTGAATGTTCCAATCGTTCGAGTTGTGATTGAAAGCTTGAATGGTCACTGAAACAATCTCCGAGTCACTCGCGTAGTGTTGGCCCGCCGCCGCAATCAAAGCGAGTCGGGCCTGATGGAAGGCAGTGTTCCAGTAGACGATAGTTTGAATCGGGGTGCAGAACGTCGCAGCGTGAGTGCTGGCGGGGTCGAGGAGGTCAAGCACTTCTGCCGGTTGCCCAGCTGCGATGCGTGCGGGGTCTAATGCTTTCTCCTGATTGATAAGCCAAACAGGAGTGTTGTCGCTGGAATTGGTGATGATGAGGTTGACCTTGAAGCCGTGGGCTTTGGCCACCGCGATCTTCGCATCGAGAGTCGACCAGTTGTATTGGTGCACACCACTTATCGGAGCAACATTTTCAATGACATTCCAATCCTCGCTCACGCCGATGCCGACGATTCCGAGATTCGAATAGAGGCCGGGAGGAGGAGTGGCGGCCGCGCCATACTGGCCCCACACTCCTTTGGGGTATGCAAGAGGAGACGGGGTGGCGGTGGGTGTGGGGGTGACGCTTGGCGTCGGGGTCGCGGTGGGCGTCGGAGTGGGGGTGGGCGAACCAGCCGCAGCCAAAAGCCAAGTCAGGACTGGGGACTTAACGCCCGTGGGCACATAGGTGCTGGTGTTCCAGTAGGCATACTCGTGCTCGTGCGCGAGCACCGGGACAATCCACGCTCGAAAACGTCCCTGCGTGGGCGCAGCGCCGGCGGGGTAGTCATCCCGAGCATAGCCATTATTAGCCAAGAGGGAGACCCAGCCATTGGTTCCATTCTCCGCCGGACCGTTGGGCACCGGGGGATTCGTCGAACCATAACTGGGAATGCTGAAACCACTGGAAGCCGGGATGCCGAGACTGTCCTTGTCCGAGCACATGATGAACATCGGGGGCATGTTTCCGGGGTGGACGAAATTGGCCGGAGAGGCAGCGTTGAGTGTGGTGATGTAGGGCCGCCAGTTTCTGCCATTGAGATCCGTTGGGGAGACTCCCGCGATATAGTTCAAGACGTTGTAGGTCGGGTCTGCCTCACCCACCACCGTCGCAATATCCATGATGTTTGGATCCGTCATGTTCGAGATGCCGATACTAAGCAGAGCCGCGCGGTCCGGCATGTCGTCACCGGGCGTTCCGGTCGCGCACATATAAGCCGTATAGGAGGCACCGGCAGAACCACCCACCATGTAGACTTTCCCGTTGCAGCGCGGGTCCGCGCGGGCTTTGCGGATGGCCGCCCGGACATCTGTGATGTGCTCCGGCGCGTGCCCATCGTCGGGAGGGACAGTGACATCCTGACCGGGTGCGGGGTGGGTCCCGGGCGCGGTTGAGTTCATCGTTTTGTGCGTGGGTGCGAGACGTGTTTCCACAGCGAAGCCGACCATGCCGACCAACGCCGCGTCTCTGGCCTCGTCCGTGTTGGTATTGCCGGATCGGAAACCACCGCCATGGAAAAAGACTACTGCTGGCCAAGGACCCACCCCAAAAGCCTTGGGGGAGTAGGCTGTCCAGCGGAGGCCAATGCCATTTGAGGTCGTGCTGTAGACCTCGACACTTGGGGTTGGCGAGGGGGTTTGGGCGGGAGCTGAGACCGCGAGCCAAGTCAGTCCGACGACCAACCAAATCAGGAAGAACTTACGCATCTCATCGGGAACCGACGATGCGCAGAGTCCCGGCTGTCACGGTGTAGGGGATTGCCTGCAAGCCATTTGGGGCGTTGGCCCGGAGAGTGAACGGCGCGTCCGCGGCGACAAAGGCCACGCCCATGATCGTGCCGGTGAAACTTGTGCTCGGGATGAACGTGACTTGGAATGTCCCGGCGGCCACCGAACCACTAGCTGTGGCCGACACAGCAAAGGGTTGGGAACCGGGGGTATAGTTCTGATATTCCGGGACGGCGATCGCCGAAGAAGCGAACAAAGCGAAGACTAGGGAGAGGACGAGGAGGAATTTTTTCATGGGCGGATACTACTTGTGGGCGTTGAGAAATGCAATGACCTCGGTCTTGACCAGGGGCCACATGTCGAAGGAGTGACCGGGGCCGGGGATCAGCTTCTCCACGTAAGGCGCTCCGGCCGCTTTGAGCGACGCGACGAAGTTGTCGTGCTGTGGCGCGGGCATGTTGTCCACCGCGTAAGCCCCAACGTAAATCGATTTGGTGACCCGAGAAACGTAGTTGATCGGGCTCGCCGCGCCGAGCATGCCGGGGGCGTAGAGATTGACATCGGTGTTGAAAGATTGGTTTTGCAAACTCACCGGGTCATCGAGATCAGTGTCGGGAGACATTGCCGCCGCGCTGCAGTAGCCATGAACAGCCAGCCATGCCGCCATGTAGCCGCCGGCCGAACCGCCGAAACATTGCGTGCTCCCGTTGCACCGTGGGTCCGACTTCATGGCTTGAAACGCCATCACAATAGCATCGGTCTGCTGAGGGTATTGGCCGTTGCCAACTTGACCCGGCAGTTTGTTGACGGTCAGAGGGTATTGCGGGGAGAAAACAATGTAGCCCGCAGCGGTGAGGTCCGCCCCGCAAACACTAAGAGGAGTCGAGGGGCCGCCGGTGCGGTGACCGCCACCATGGATGCCGAGAAGCGCGGGCCAAGGCCCGGCCCCGGCGGGCTGGCTGACCATCCAACTCAGGGGTGTGCCGTCGGCGGCGGTGCCAAATTTAACCAGCGGGAAAGAAGAGGGTCGCGACATATTATTTATCCGATTCAACGTAAAGACTCACCAAGCCAAAGCCAACCGTCGTCGCCGTAATGTTGGCGGTGCCGTTCGACATATTCGCTTCTGGAGAAAGGAAGGTCGTGTTGACCGGGAGTGTGGTCGACGTGCTTGTATCAACGAGCGTGGTCCCCGCGTTCATGTCGTCCAGTCGGTAATAGACGACCGTGTCGTTTGGCTTACAGTACATCCAGAACTCCCACGCCGTGTCGTTCGCGATAGTTGTTGTCGGGGTGATCGCCGACTTCGTCGCCGTTGTCGCGTCTTTCGTTACGAAATTGAACGCGCCCGAGCCGCTACTTGCGTCCGCGGAGTCGTGCCATAACCCGATCGAGTTCGCCGGGACCGTATCTGAGACTGCAACCGAAGTCGCCGACGGTGTGAGTCCGACAAAAAGGCGAGAGCCAGAAAGCCAAAGTGGAGTCGTGAATCGAGAGTGGAAGAAAAACCCGCCCACACCCGCCGCATTGCCGCGCAGAAACTGCGCTGCGTTTGTGCCCGAGCCAACGATTCCGAGCTGCTGATTCGTGGTCGTGATGACATTCGCGAACCGCATACGCATCATGCGCGTTGCAACATTAGTTATCGACGGTGCCGGGTGACTCACGGTCCCTCCAGTCGTCCATTTGCCAGATCCTGTAGAGACTGGACCTGTCGAACCGCCCGACGGGCCAGCCATTACGATTGCCTTCTCCCAGAGTGCGGACTGTAACGCGCTGTCCGTCCCAGTGGCGGAAAGCCAACGCGGAGTTTGTTTGTTCGCGGTCGTTCCGACGTAGAGCCGCATCAGACCGGCTGAGGGTGTGCTTGGCGCAGCGGATTGCGCTGTAATGTCGACGTATCCGTTCCCCGCTGTGCCTGTGATTGTTTCCGACGTCGACGACGGCGCCCCCATAACTGGGTTTGTCCCGAAACTCGTCAGAGAAGACGCGGTCACGCCAGAGTTGAGAGTCGCGCCACTCAGTGTCCCGGCGGGCGCGACAACCGCAGCCGTTGTGATGCCGGTGGTTCTGCCTTTCACGTCGATCGTAACAACTGGGATCGCGGTCGAGGATCCGGTTGTTCCCGCCGTCGCCACACTCGCGAGAGTAGTCGCTACCGCTCCCGCAGAGGTCGTCACGTCGCCGGTCAACGCGGGCATTTGACTTGCCGCGACCGAACCGGAAAGATTTGAGAACGCGGGTTGCGCCTTCGTAATCGCGCCCGCGGCAGAGATCGCAGTCAGGAAATTATTCGCGGCGCCAGTGTCGGCAACCACGGTCGTTCCGACCACACCAGACGCGTTCTTGTCGTGGAAACGGAGATCGGTCGAATCTGAGAAAAGTGAATTTTTCCCGGCAGCGGGGGAGCTAGGTGCCGCAATGTTTGTCGCGAGCAGGCTTCCCGCCATCGGGACTCCGGTCGGGATGTTCGCCAAGGTCGATGCAAAGCTGGCGGTGCCGGTGCCGGTCACGTCGCCGGTCAGGGTGATCGTTTGATCGCCGGAGTTCGTTCCAGTTAGCCCAAGGTCGGTTTTCAGCGTGGCAAGCGTGTTGACTTCGGGAACGCCGGTTCCCGCTGTCGTCCGGTAGATGAGGCTTCCAGTTGCCATGTTCGCCATCTTCGCGAGCGTGATCGCGCCCGAGCCAATCGTGAGCGCAGGAAAGGTCGAGGTCGAGTCGCCGGTATGAACTCCAGCATTCGGCAACTGCACCGCCGTCGCCGTCCCAGAGATATCGGTGAAGGACGGCTGTGCCTTAGTAAATACACCCGTCGATGAAGTGTAACTCGTGAGGTATTGCCCGCCCGAGGCGATCATCGTCAGTGGTAGTTGTGGAGTACCGGAGACTTCGCTATACGCCACCTGTCCGACAGTGAACGCGCCACCCGCGGTCGTTTGCTTGACAACCTGGTTCGATCCGCCGGTCGCACTAAAGTCGGTCGTGCCGCCCGGCAGAGTGATCGTTGTTGTCCCGGCGACTGCCGCCGTGTTCAAAGTCGTCGTCCCGCTCGTCGCGCCCGCTAGGACTAACTTGCCCGAGTTAAAGGTCTTCGCGCCGGTGACAGTCTGGATGGAAGCCAAGACCATGTCGCCGCCGCCGCCAGCCGGAGTTGCCCACGTTCCATCTCCGCGCCAGTAAGTGCTCGAACTTGCGCCCGACCCGCTCGCCATCTGCGAGGTTGAAATATTCCCACTGAGATCACTGAACGCCGGTTGCGCTGCCGTGAAGACACCCGCGTCATTGAGGCCGGTGAGGTAGTTGCTCGCGACAACAGCTTTCGTTTGTGCGCCGTGTTTAATCACACCGGCGTCATCGATCACCGACAAATTCTTACTGGTCGAGTCGACGTAGACTGCGCCTTTCCCGGCAGCTGGAGTGGCGGGGCCGACCATCGCGGTAGCTATTACCTTGCCCGCCTGCAACACGCCGTTGGGCATATTCGCCAACGTAGTCGTGACCGCGGTAGTCCCACTACCCGTAACGTCTCCGGTCATTGTCACCGTTTGATTGCCGGTGAGGTAAGTGTTGGCGTCGTTAACCCAAGTGTTGGCAGCCGTCCGCTTAAGGAAACCATTAGTGGAGACTCCGCTCAGGGTATCGAGAGTGATGGCGCCGCCGAGACTCGTGCTCGTCCCACCAATCGTGATCGCCGAGTTTGAGAGAGTCGCATTGGGGATCGCGCTCAGAGTTAACACGCCCGCGCTGGAAAGAGTCGCCGTGGCTCCGCTGCCACTGAGAGTCGTGTTGGCGAACGCCGTGCTGCCCGCATTGCCCACGAGTATTTGGCCCGCCGTAGGTGTGGAGTTAGGGACGAGTTGGGCTGCTGTCTGCGCCACGTTGGTGACGTTGTCCAAGTTGATGTCCGCCCTCACACCAGCCGCAGCGCGGGACGTCACGGTGTTGTCTGCGTTAATGCGAAGAAAACTCACCGCGCCGGGGTTCGGGACATTAAGTGAATTGCGCCCGACCGTGGTGGAAGCAGTGATGTTCGCGGCCACCAAGCCGGTCAACGAGCTTCCGTCCACGCTCGCGGCAGAGTCTTGAGCTCCCGACGTGATGTGCGTGAAACCAGTTCCCGTAGGAACCACGCCGCCGCCGCCGCCGCCCGCTGCCGCTTGGAAGGTGGGAAGTGCCGAGGCACCGTTACTCGTGAGCACGTAGCCCGTTGTGGCCGAGGGAGCGACAGACTGAAAAACCCCAGTTGAGGTCGTCCCAGTCACCACCAAGTTGTAGGGAGACCACGACACCTGTCCGGTTCCGCCCTGTGCCACCGCCCCCATATTAAGAGCCGATCCCGCTTGAGACGCGGTCATGAAACCGGGAGTTCCGGTCGACCCCGTGGGGTTGCCAAAAAATGTATGCGAGGCCTGAGTCTGAAGGACAGGAGTGAAATTGAGGTTTCCAGACGTAACAACCCCCGTTGTTGGTGTAGAGTAAACTGTCCCGGGCCACGTAATCGTGCCGTCAGTGACAGTACCCGCGCCGCCCGCAGCCGAAGACCATGTTCCATCGCCCCTCCAATAAGTGGAGGAAGAGGCTCCCGTCCCACTATTGAGCTGGGAGACGGTCACCTGATAGGCGGCCAACGCTGTAGTATCGACAAGACTTAGGTCCGTCTTAACCTGCGCGGGGGTGCGAACCGAAATTGTGTCGTCAGCGTTTAGGCGAATGTAACTCTCGGCAGCAAGACTGCCCGCAGTGAAAATGTTTTTGCCGAGCGTAGTGCCGCCAAGCGCCGTGCGCGCAGTCGCGGCATTCATGAAAGTTGGGGCCGCCGCCACACCCGTGCCATTCCCGAAGAACGTGTTCGCTGCCTGCGACGCGAGGGCCAAAGTCAAAGACCCGGTTGTGGTGACGGGGCTGCCCGACACCGTGAGAAAAGCCGGGGCCGTCAAGCCAACGCTCGTCACCGTGCCAGAACCGGAAGGTGTCCCATAGATGAGCGTGCCCGTCGCGCTGACGCCAATCACGAACTGACCTGCACCGCCAGCGGAGACAGGGACGATGGAAACAGAGTTACCGCTCGGGGCAATCTTGAAGGTGCGTGTGGTAGCCGTGGGGAGAGAACTGAGATCGAAAACGACCTTCTTGGTGAAATCGGTTGGGTCAAAAAGATTGGTGATCTGCAGTTTATCGAAGACCGGATTCCATGTCGAGACGCCATCTGTTTCGAAAGCGCCGACACCAACACCGATCACCGGCTCAATCGTGGTCTGCCCATTCCGGAAAGTGTTGCCGGCGGCCGGAGTGAAGATGCGGCCAAAACTTCCGACCGTCACCTCGTCGATCCAGTAAATTATCGTGCCAGGCGCGTAGAGATTGGCCTGCGGCATGGTGGTGTAGCGGTTCACCGTGAGCGGCGCACTCGCCCGCATGACGGGTTTGGCTGGATACCACACCGTCGGGATGCTGAGTGTGCCGTTGTCGTCCATCGATTGTTCGTCGGAGAAAACGTAATCGACCCCGGGAGAAGCAGCGATCGTGGTACCGTCGTTTCCACCCTTCAAGAGAAACGGAGTGGTGGGGAATGGGTCGGCCCACGTCCCGTCGCCACGCCAAAAACTTAAGGGGCCGGCGTTCGTCCCGCCATTCAGCCGGGTAACAAAAAGATTCCCGGTGGTCTGGTTGATGTCGCGATCTGCGATATCGAGGAGTCGGCTGCCCGCTTTGTTCAACCGCGCCCAAGAAAGATTACCGCCGAGGGTCAGAGTCTTATCTGTGCTGGTGCCACCGACAACAAGAGTAATTCCGGTAGAAGTCCCGGCGTCTCCGGTGATTGTGGCGATGCCCCCACCGCCCCCGCCGCCCGCCGCCAATCCGATGACAGTGGCGTTAGTAAAATCCCAAGTCGACCCGGCGGCAGCCGTGACCGTCACACCGCTCTGGATCGTGAGAGAAGACCCGGCCTCATAGGAGACAGGAGTTCTTACCTTCTCAGCCGCGAAGGCCCCGGTGAGAGTCAGAAAGATGGCGAGTATCGCGGGGAAAAATTTTCTCATTTACACTTCGCTCCAAGAGTTTTGCACGGTCCAGACGCCCGCGCTGCTTTGAACTTCAAGCTGAACTCCGCGCTCCAGTTTCACGAACCGAACAAACGGCCCGAAGTAAAGCTTGTCGTTGACCGTGAAAACATTCGTGAAGGTCGGAGTTGTCACGACCTTGATGTTAACGATGATGGGGTCGGTCATAGGGGTTCGGTAATAAGGCTGGAGATTGTGCACCGGCCCACCACAAACGGTCCCTTCCTATCTCCATCAGGTTGCTGGAAAAGCAAGTCCCACATGAAGCTTCCGGGGGCCATAATACGAGTTTGCTCGTCGGTGAAAAAAATCGTGACCTGCCCCGAAGCTGCGTCAGTTATGGCTGGGGCCAAATCGAGAACGAGAGGGCCGCCGGGCTTGCGCCGGACCGAAGCGTAGGGAATCCAACCGGTCAGGTTGACCGGGAGAGCGTCGATATCCTCACAGATAAAGACGAGCGGCCCGAAGGACACGCCGCGATTGATGTCGATATTGAGGACACCGGGGGTCACTGAGCAGTCGAGGACATGCCGCTTTCGATTGAATCAACGAAGGACATCTGTCCACCCCCCTTGGATTTGTCGTCTTTGTCCGGCTCCATCGCCATCGGCTTCACCACGCTGCCTTCAACTTCGAGAAGACACATGGTCCCGTCTTCGTGCAGGAGAAAAGAGCCAACTGCGTTGAACTCCTCGCCGGGCTTCACGCCGTCTGGGACATGAAAACCTTCGGGGATTTTGAACTCCACGTAGTCGGGAGTCTTGGCTCCTGGTTTCATTTCGTGGGCCGCAGGTGCGGCGGGTGGCGGAGCGGATGGGTCGGCTGGATATTCCATTTGATTTTGATGTGGGTGATTCCCCCGCCGTAGGTCAACTACGACGGGGGCTCACTCATCTGGGGGTTAAGGGTTAGGAACCGATGCAGGCCACAAGACCGAGGTCCTGCGGGCAACGCTGGTGACGGAACACGTAGCCGAACTGGGGGTACACGGGCTTGCTGCCGTCCGCGAAGATCGCGCGGAAGAAGCCGATGTTGCCGTCCGGGTTACAGACGCGATCCGGGATGTTGCGCCATGCGAAGTCACCGCGATAGGTAACAGGGTTGAAGGCCATGCCGCCTTGGCTGGCAATCGGACCCGGCACTACCGCGTGGTAGGTATCCATGTGGAAGAGGATGGTGTCCTCGAACTCGGCAGCTTCATAGAGGGGATTAACCTCGTAGCTGAGACCCTTGGTCGTGGCGGTTGCCACGTAAGCTGGGCGACGCACCCACGCACCGGCCACGAAATCGTAGCGGGGAGGGAATGCTTCGATCGAGTGGAAGAACCCACCATACGACCGGTTGATGCCCAACGGAGCAAGGAGCTCGTTGACGCGAGTGGAGTAGCGGAAATCCTGACGGATGTCTGCGTTGTCCTTGATGATGCCGGCGCTGGCTTCGGCCGACAGACTCAACAGGAAGACGGGGGCGCCTTCGCTGCGGTCCATCGGGTTCATTCCGCCGCCGTCACGAATCAGCTTCAGGTAGAAGTGATTGAGAACGCCTTGGGTGAGTCGACTGGTCGCCACGAACGCAGGCATCACCGAGGCACTGGTGTTCAGCGCCGGGTTGATGACCACTTTGTTCTTGGCGATACGGGTGTATTCGTCACGACGCCGTTCTTTCCAGACCCAAGCGGTGACGTCGGACATGATGTCGATGACGTTCTGCAGTTGCTCGCGCCGGCGGACCGGGAAGCGCAGATCATTCAAACAGACATCAGGGCTTTCGATAGCCGCTTGCTGGAGGTTATACTGGCGGAGGGTCTGTGCGATCGTCAGCTTCTGAGCTGCTGGAACGCAGGAACCACCGTTGGTGACTACGTTGTCAGAGACACCGTCTGCATTGACGTCCGTGAACGCCGTGCCGACGACACGATCCTGGTTGTTCTGGCGAAGATCGCTGAACACAACCGGGTTGGCTGGGAGGGAGCGCTCGTAGGTGAGCACGGAGATTATGTCGCCGTATTCGTCGGGCCATGCCTCTTGTTTAACAAGCTTGTTCCAAATAGACGTGTCAAGCGTCCTCCGGTAGATTTCGCCGCCGATGCGGCCGGCTTCTGAGACGAGCAATTGCTCGATGTTATTACATGCCATAAAAAGGGGAACTGCAAAATGAGGTTGAAGAACTGAAGTTCCGTCCTATGACGGCAGCTCTTTATCTTCCCACTCGGCACCAGTGGCATGTATGCCCGACGCCCAAATTAGCCCATCTCAATCTGTATAGGGAATTTCTGGACGAAGATCGCTAAACCCCATTTCGCGGGGTGTCAAATCTTTTTTATTGAACCCGCTTGATTAAGCCAGCTTCAACGAGGGATTTCTGAATCTTTTTCTTGGCGGCTGGGTCCCGGCAGATTGCCTGCAAAAGGCTGACTGCGTGCGGGAGCACAGCGTCCATCATGCTCGGGATCTCCTCTGGCTGGGCTGGATCGTTGACGTCGTCGAACACTCCAGGATCGGGGGCGTCCGCCACCTCCGTGAGTTTCTTTTTGAGAACTTCAGGGTGATTTCCGACAGGTTCACCCGGGCCATCGAAATTTGTGGAGTCCACTTCGCCAGCCAGCAGCCGGTACATCGTGTCGTCCTTACAACCATGATGCACCACCACGCCGGGCTTGAGTTGTTTCAGAGAGACATACTTCCCGGTGCTCCAGTCGTGCTGGATTTGAGTGGTCGGGTGGGCGTTCGGCACAATCTCCATCTGAGCCGCCACGTCCCACGCAAAGGTTGAGGGGAGCACCGCGCTCGGAGCATACCTCGGGACCACGCGCGGGTAGAACCCCGTGCCGGTCATGTGCATGCCTTCGGTGAACTCCGAGCCGTCAGGGCGGCGCATGCGGGTCGAGTGCAGCACACCCATGAAAACTTTACCGTCCGGGATCGCCACCTTCTCATACTCGTCGCGGAGATTCTGCAGCCACCCGGCTTTGACCGGGAGACAATCCGGCTCCCAGAAGTAGAAGTAGTCGTAGGGGGAGTCGACCATATACTTCGCCACTCTCTTGAACATATGGTTGGGGCCTTGGGGCCAGCCGGTCGGCGATATGTCGAACGGGGTGTCCACGAGAACCTTCTGGAAAGAAGACTGGAGTAACTCCACGATCGAGGCTGCCGACACACCCTTCTCGGGGTAGACCAAACAATCACAAGGGTAGGGTCCGAACTTCTTGACCAGCGTAGCCGAGCGGACGGCCGCGTCCGTATCTGATTTCGAAAGCGGGAAAACGAAAAGGAATTTCATGGCGGATTAAACCCCGCCGACCATGCGCTTCTCCATCGCTTCGACCAGCCCCATCTCGGACGGCAAGTCCTGCGCGCCCGATGAAGTGGACCCACTCCCGGCACCGGGGGTAGACGCCAAGAGACCGGCAATCTGCGCCTTGAGCGCCTTGTTCTCGGCGAAGATGGGCTCGCCAATCTGACGGAGAGCATTCAAAACAATCGGGAGGGAGACAGCTTGGTAGGTAAGCGCGGCGCGCTGCGCGTGCGAGAGCGGCGCGGCGTCAATTGCCTTCGCCTTCGCCTTGATGCTGGACACCATGGCGTTGAACTCGGGGTTGTCGTCCTGCGGCTGGAGCATGGGCAAGGCCTTGAGGAATTTCGGCCACGTATCTTCGTAGGCGGCATCGGCTTCGGCAGCGAACTTGTCCTTCCGGGACTGCACTGCCTTCTCCTGATCGGCCTTGTAGGTCTCCGCGTTCTGCTTGGCGTTGGAGAGAACGGTCTCTCTGCGCGCAGCCAGCTGAACAAGTTGTTCGACTTGGGTGCGGGCCTCCAGAGCATCGACTGGGTCCCACTCCGAAGTCGCCTCCTTGATCATCTTGCGCCGCTCGACGGGGTCCGCCGTTTGCGCCGCCTTCAAGAAGACACCCGAGTTGGTGTCGTTCGTCAGGGCAAGAGCCTCCAAAGACTGGGCCACCTGATTGATCGGGGCCATGATCTCCGCTTGAAATTTTGGGGACGCTTCGAGATTGACCCGCTCCAGCCACTTCTCCATGTCGGCAGACTTGGTGCGCTCGGTCTCCAGCATCTTCTCCAACTCGGGGATCTTCGCATCGGGCGTGCCCTTCGCGGCGATCTCCGCCTTTAGATCGAGAATGGTTTTTTCCGAATCGCTCAGCTTCCGAGTGACCGTGGCGAAAGCCGTTTTGGTTTTCTCGGGAGCATCCTCCGGGAGGGTGGGGAGAGGGTCGGAAGCTGCGGGTGTAGCCGGGGTTTCCGCCGGAGAGAAAGGAGCTGCCGCTGCACTCAGTGAGGAAAACGGATCGTTGGGGTCGGCCGGCGCGGCGGGTGTCGCCGGGGTTGCTGGGGTTGCTGGGACCGCCGGAGTTGCCGGGGCTTGGGGTGCGGCGGGGGCGACGGGGGCCGCAGGAACAGCCGCTTCAGCAGGAAGTTTTGAAGCTGGGGTGGCAGCCTCTGCGCTCAACGGCATGTTGCCGAAGGCCGCGTCAAACGCGTCAGAGAGGCTAGCCGGAGTCTCGGCTGGAGCGGCAGGCGGGGCGCCAATGGTGGCCGTGGTCGGCGCGGATACAACAGGAGGTGGTGCATTATCAGCCATATTATTCTATCTTCGGTGGAGGCGGTCGCGTCGGGATGGACCAAGCTTCGGGTTCTGTTCCTTTGGGCAATTCTTTCACTTTGCCGAGGGACTGGATCAGTCGGTAAAATTCGTAGTAGCCTTCACGCCGACTCTCCTCACTCGCCATCCAATCCTTGAACGGGATGCCTTCGGGTGAGGTGAGCTGGATGGGAAGATTCACTTCACGCAGCAAAGCCAGCCCCATTTGCATGTGAGGCTCCTGCCACGTGCGCACCCATTTGGATACGGTCTCGGGATCGTTACACCATTCCGCCAACGTAATTGTCATGAAATTTGTTTACTGGCCGGGCAAGGAAGCTGGGGCTCCTGTCGCGGCCGCTGCGTTACTCTGTTTGAACTCTTGCTCATTTCGGGGCGGCTTCGTTCCGCTCGTCTCGTTCGCCAAATTTGTAATGGGCCGTCCAGAAGAAATACTCTTGGCTGACTCCGCGTCTTTCAACGCCATCCGTTGAGTAGCTTCTTTCTGCAGGATGTCAAGTTCAAGGCCGTGTCGCTCCTGAATTTGTTTCATCTCCATCATGTGCTTCTGCGCTGCCATCATCATCTTCGGATCCGGCCCTTGCTGCTGTTGCTGACCTTGGCCTTCAGGGGGAGGAGCGCCGCCACCGTTGCTATCCTGAGACGGATCGGTCAACGACCCCTGCTGAATCTGCTTCGCCATGTTCGTGACCAATTGCTTGATCGTGTTGAGCGTTTTCTTGACCGCAGAAATCGTAGCGGCGCGCGGGTCTTCGTCGCTTAGGTGCTGAGCGTGCCCGCCCAAATGAACCAGTTGCAGCGAGAGATACTTGAACGCCTCCATCGGATTCACGTGGTTGTTCGCGAGGGCATCAATGAAAGTCTGAGAGTCGCGGGCGTGGACGAGCGCATGGACAAAGTGATCCTCGTCGACCAGCACCGAGACCGAGCGGCCGGATTGCATTGAGTCGTTCTCCAACTCTGCAATCTTGGCGGCGATGCCGAGACGAGGAGAGACACGCGAAGCGTAGCGGTCCGCCATTCCTGGGCCCACGTTCTGGATCACGATGTCGCGCACCAGATTGGCCTGACCCTTCGGATCGAGGAGGGGGTAAATTTTCATCATGCGCTCGAAGGCTGCGATTCGTGCCGCCGGAGAGCCGTAGCCTACCGCACGAACGGGACGCACCCGATCCACCGACATGACGGCTTCCCACGGCACACCCTGACTGGCGCAGCGCGCACGGAACTTGAGCGCGGCTTGCGCGCCGGGCTCGTTCGCCACCCAGTTGTCACGCTTCAAACGCCGGAAGATTTCCTGCAGTGTGCGTGTCCAAGGGTGATAGAATAAATTGAGGGAAGCAGAGGAAAGAACATTGGTCTGCGCGATCTGGGCCTGAATTTCGTAAGCCGTGCGATCTCCGCCGCCGGGGCTGAGCACGTGCGAGAGATATCCACCGTTGTTCTCCTTGCGAAGCAACGCCATCTCCCGGATCACCGGCATGACTTCGTTCTGGATGTTGGGGAGTTGGGCGTTGACCGCTTCAGTCCCGGCCGGCAGCATGGAGATGGGTCCGGCGTAGGCCATGCTCAGGGCCTGACGGTCCGACTCCTGCGTCGGCTTCAACATCATGGTGGCGCGGAGCAAGGCACCGTCGAGGGCCGCGTTGCGCAGCCGGTTTGTGCTTTGGATGTGGGCGAAATTTTTGTGGGACTGGCCGCGAATACTGTGGAAGCACCCATTCGTTCCCACGCCATAGGGGAACACGATGAATGCTTGATTGGCGTCGGCGAACCTGCCAACCCACGAGAAAAGATATTCCTCCGTTTCGCCATCCCGCAGCCCGATGTGGTGGGAATACCGGCCATCAAATTCTTTCGGGTAGTAGTGGACCACCCGGATCTTGGGGGTCGATGCGGCCATGAAGTGATCGTTGTTCTTCAGTGCCTTTTGCAGCGTGAACCAATCCCAGTCTTTTTGGTTCGTCACCCCCATCAGCGATTTTTTGACCAGCGGTATGTTCCACCCCTGTTTGACTGCAAGCTCTTCGTTCGCGATGAACCGATACAGCTGCGGGGCGGTGTATTCCCGAAGGCTCATCGCAATGTCGAGCGTGGAACTGCAGGCCATGGCGTCTCTCGGAATCTTGAACTCGTCGATTGACTGAACCCCGAATTGCCAGTTCCGGTCGTCCTCAAAATAAAGAACGCTCAACCCGGACTTGACGAAGTAGGACGAGTTAAGCTGATGGAGAAAATGAAATTGATCCCAGTTGATGAGAAGCTGGTGGAATTCTTCCGCGATGATGTCATTCCACTCGGCTCTCTGGCTGTCGTCACCGTAGTTCACGGACACATCGGCCAATCTGTCGACCCCGCTGATGAGATCATCATAAGCGGCGAGCGCGCTTTCATGATCGGCGAGGGCTTCGCCCCAGTTCAGATTCGCTCGGTAGCTTTGATGCAGCGCCGCCAAGGCCATCGGCGGGATCGGTGGGGCCCCGTCCAGCATGTCCTGAACGCATGCTCGATCAACGCTGGCGTCATAGTCCGCGTTTTGAAAATTGCGGAAAATGGAGTAGGCTTCGGAGGCCTTGGGCAACCGGGAGTCGGGGACCTTACCGGTTTCTTCGTTGAGAGTTAAGAGCTCGTCAGCCACAGGAGTTGTGTTCCTTACAGCAACTGCTAAGATTGTCAACGCTTATGATCCTTGGACCCAACGGAAGACCAGCTGACGAACTACCACCAGTCGATAAAGATCTCGCCAAAAGCGCGGCCTTAATCCAGGATCGGATCAACTTCGACCGGGAACGCTGGATCTCGAAGCAGATGAAGAAGCTTCTGCCCAATCGCCTTTATTGCGACGCCAAAAAGAAGCGCAACCTCGAAGAAGTAGCTGAGTATATCGCGAAGGAGAAGATCAGCCTTCGCTATACGCAGGGGGATTTTGGGGTGGAGTTTATGCACGGGGATGAAGTGGTGGCGAAGTGGTCGGCGCAGTTGAATATCAAACGCCGCGACCCGAAGGCCGTGGTGGGGATCAAGACCCCGGTGGTGATTACTGATCAGGACGTCCCGGCCCGCCCTGACTCATTAGTTCCTGCGGAGCATACACGTCTAATCGTTTAAGAGTTTCGCGCCATGCGACTCCGCGGTCAGTCCGCGAACCAACCCCGCCGGCCATGGCGCCGAGCACCTGCCGGCACACATCGAGCATGATGAAGGCGGCATCCGCGATATCGGGGGAGCGACCCATGCGGAGTTTCATTTCTTTCTTCGACTCGACCAAAATCTTCTTGCCATTCCCGAAACCGTAGAGGCGGGAAGTCAATTCCCTCCCCAGTTCGGGACAGATGCCGCGGAGTTGCCCGCTGCGGAGGAATTCCACCCCCACATACCAGAGCTCGGTCACACGATTCGAGTAGAGCTCCGTGCACTTCAACGGATTGTCGCGGCTGACCCGGGATGCCGTGGGCTTTTCGCCAAACTTGACCCGATGCACCCGGCCGTTGAAGGCAGAGTCGATGACATCGCACAAAGGGTCGCCCGCACCAGTGGCGTCGACTCCCACATGGTTCGCGATGATGCCAAGCGCGCTGCATTTCGCGGCGAGCTGGCGGGCGATCTGGAAACTGCGCGATTCTTGCTCAAGGGTCACGTCTTCGTTCAGAATTTCGAAGTGATGCCACTGGATTACCCACTTCCCCCCGGCTTCCTGCCCGTAGAACCCGAAATACGCCACCGTTCTGTCCCCAAGGTTGGTGAATCCGGGGTCAAGCCCACAAACCGGGACGGGCTGGGTCTGCCACACCACCGGAAGGTCAACTTCGAACTTGCGAAACTCACTTTCTGCGTAGATCGCGTCGGCCGCGCCGGTCGGAGAGGGAAAAGAACGGATGAACCGCCAGAAAGAGATCGTGTTCTCCTCGCCGCGCGCCAAAGATTCGTCGAGCGCCTTCTTTCGAAAAAGAAACGGCCACTTGTCCGTCGGGTCGGAGTAGATGTTGGGGGTTTTGAAGCCGTCGAGGTGGAGGCAGAGGCCTCTGGTGGTCTGCCACCGCTCGTCGTCCACAGAAACCGACGCCCACCCATGCTTCGGGGTGATGAAAACACCGAAGGGGTCGTAGAGACTCTTGAAATTCCCGAGGGCGACCATCTGAAACTCCGGATTCGAGTCCAAATTGTGGCACGCCTCGACAACAGAGCTGCTGATGTCGGTCATTTCATCGCCGATCAGGAACACGCGCTTCTGTTTCAGACCGATGAGCTTGGCCGTGGCCTCTTTTTCCCGCTCGGGAGAGGACGGGATGAGCGAAATGCTGGCGCGATCGGATGCTTCCTCCCCGTCCAGCCGGATAATGCCCATGCTGTCGACCAGCTTGCCGGGTTGGAACGGACATTGGATGTAACGCTCGCGCATTGCGCCCCAGATTCGCTTCCTCGCTTCCTTCATCGTGGTCGACGTCATCAAGACCAGCGTCTCAGTTGGCGCACAGAGCCAGTTGACCAGCCCCCACACCGCGAAAGTCTCGGTCTTGGCCGACGACTTGGGCCCCGAGATCCCAAGGTATTGATTGCGGCATGCTTCCTCCAGCATCAACTCCGCCCACGGGTGCATCTGGAACCCCTGCTTGTGGGTCTTGGGGTGGTAGGGCCAGAACGCCTGGATGATGTTGAGCAGGTGCTGGTATTTCCCGAGGCCACCCTTCTCCGGCGTGAACCCGTAACGAAAAGCCATCAGCTCGATGTGGATGGGCAGAGTGCCATCCATGAAAACCTTGCCGTATTTACGAACCGACATGTTGAAGCAGGTAGGTAGTGGCCCGGTTGGTGAACTCGGGGTTGTCCTTGAAGGCCCCGAGTCCCACGTTACACAAGCGACAAAGCAGCGCCCGGACTTTCTTTGTCTCGGACGCGTGGCAGTGATCGACGCACAACCGAGCCCCGTCAGACGGCGGGCGCCGGCAAATCGCGCAACGTCCTTCCTGTTGCGAGAGCAAAATGTTGTAATCGTCGAGGGAGATTTTGTATCTTCGTTTCAAAAACGAGTCGAGTTTGCGGCGCGGATCTCGGACGTCGGGGTTATTCCTCCGCCAATTCCTGTGGTAATCGGGGTGGTTCAACCGCCACACTCGCTGCCACTCCCTTTGTTTCTCCTTCGCTCTTGCGAGCTCTTCAGCAGTTTTCAAGAGGGGGGACAGTGGCACGTGAAAAAAATTTTGCAACCGTGCTTGACAAATTTTGTCCGCACTGCTTTTCTCTCGGCACGCAAATGACTGCTCCGGTAGCCAAACAAAGTTTCCATGACGGACTCATCAAGGTATATCCTTGCCGGGATCGCAAACGCACGACCTACACCCTGTCGTGGTATGTTCGAAAAGAACGTAACCGCCGGACCTTCTCCTCATGGACTGAGGCCGAGAAAGAGATCGAACGGATCGCCGCCAACATCACCCTCGGCAATCTCGACGTCTCCACCATCTCGACCCGGGACCTCCACTACTTCCGTCTCTGTGAGGAGCGCCTCGGCGGAATTCCACTCGACCGCGCCGTCCAATTTTTTCTCGACCAACACCAGCTACAACCATCAGGGAAAACCGTCGCGGAAGTCGTGACCCAATTTCTCAAGAAACAAAATGAAGACAAAAACATCTCGGACCGCCAAAAAGAAACAGTCAAGCACCACCTCCTCGGGTTCGCGCAAGAAATCACGGCGCCAATCGCCAGCGTTCACGCACAAGACATTGACGCGTATCTGCGAAAAAATCGCTGGGCTCAAAGGACAAGGCTCAACCACCGCATCTCCCTGCTCAGTCTCTTCGGATACGCGCGCCGCAAAGGATACCTACCCCGCCACACCGACACCGAAGCAAGCCTGTCAGACCCAATCCGGGTGCGAACCAAAACCCCCGAAATCTGGAGCGTCGGAGAGTTCGAATCCCTGCTTCGATCCTCGGGAAATTGCCCGGCTCTTCCGGTGCTTGTCCTCGGGGGACTCGCCGGAGTACGGACCGCAGAATGCGCCCGGCTCACTTGGGGAAACCTACACCGAGACACCGGAACCATACGACTGGAACGCAATATCACAAAAACTCGATCAAGCCGTCTCGCGCCATTTCTACCTTGCGCTCAAGAATGGTTGGAAGACCCTGACCCAGACCCACGAGTCCGAGTCTTCGACAGCTTCGGAACCCCTCGTCGCCCCCACTCCGCCGTCAAGGAAGTGTCAACAAGGTGCAATCTCGCATGGCGTCCCAATGCCCTGCGACATTCGTTCGCCACTTACTATCTGGCTCTCACCGGGGACCCAGCAAAAGTGTCCCTTGCCACTGGGCACAGTGTCAGTGTTCTGCTGAGCACCTACAAAGTAATTTCCATCGGCGGCCAGCCCATCACCAAAACAATGGCGGAGGATTATTTCGCCATCACACCATGAAAGTCATCGCCATAGACCCCGGGGTGTCCGGAGGAATAGCCGCCGCCAGCAGCGTTGTGGAGACTCCCAAACTCTACTCGATGCCGGAGACCGACGAGGACATTGTCGTTCTGCTCAAGCAACTCTACGAGCCGAACGCGTGCTTCATGATCGAGCAGGTTAGCGGATTCATCGGGGCCGGTCACCCGGGGTCGCGCATGTTCACGTTCGGCCACAACGCGGGGGTGTTGAGGGGCGCCGCGCTCGCCCTCACCCCTGACGTCACAATGGTCCGGCCGCGGGTGTGGCAAAAAGTCCTCGGGTTCACGGGGACTTCCTCGTCCATGGGTAAAACCGCGTGGAAGAATCAACTCAAGGAACGAGCGCAAGCCTACTGGCCCGATCTTCATATCACCCTGAAAACTTCCGACGCAGCCCTCATCCTTCATTACCGCCTCTTCTGTTACCAACCATGATCACGCTCTACGATTACCAGCGGACGTCCGCCGACCACTTGCTCGATTGCCTTCGCAAACGCCGCGCCGCTCTCGATGCTGCGGAGACGGGGACTGGAAAAACCCCCAAGGCCGTCACGATCGCACAAGAACTGGGTCTGCCTGTCGGCGTGGTCTGTCCGCTCTCGATCATCCCAGTCTGGAAGCGATGGCTCAGCGAGGCCGGCATCGCCCCGCAATTCATCCTCAACTACGAACAGCTGAGGACGGGGAAGACACCCTACGGGGAGTGGGTTCACGTTCCAATCAAAGGGACGGTGCAGCCTAACGGCACAGTTATGTACGACACGGAAGAACAGTTCAGCTGGAAGCTCGAACCCGAGCACCTGATAATCTTCGACGAGATGCACTACTGCAAGAGTGTGGACAGCCTGAACAGCAAACTTCTCTACGCCGCGAAGAAACACCACGTTCTGATGGCGTCGGCCACTCCCTTCGCTAGCCCTCTTGACCTGCGCGCGTCAGGGTATTTGATGGGCCTGCACTCCGGGAAACTCAAAGATTTCTACCAGTTCGCCATCAACCACGGCGCTCAACGCCGCCACGCCGGGGCCAACGATCTCGTCTTCTACAAGAACGACGAAGCATTACGGAAGCTGCAGGAGAAAATCTTTCCCGATTACGGCGACCGGGTGACCATCAAAGAACTGGGCGACAAATTTCCGAAGAGTTTGGTCATTGCCGAGTCCTACGAAATCGACGGTGCTCGCCAACTGAGCGCCGACCTTGAGCGGCAACTGGGAGAATTGAGCGCCAAGGAAGAGAACGACTTGGAGAACCCGATGACCCTCCGTCTCCGCGCAAGACAAAGGATGGAGCTCTTGAAAATCCCGGTCATGATCGAGAAGACCCACGAGGCGATCCGAAGCGGCCGGAGCATGGTGATCTTCGTGAATTTCCTCGGCACCTGCAACGTCCTCTCCGCCGCGCTCGGAGCCCCCGTCATCTGCGGCGGAGTCGGCGCGGAGGAACGCGAGACCATCAGGGAAAAATTTCAGGACAACTCCCAGCCAATTCTGATCTGCCAGATTCAAACGGGCGGAACGGGACTCGACCTGCACGACTTGCACGGCCAGCCTCGGACCAGCATCATATCCCCGACCGACAAGCTGGAAGATTTCATCCAAGCCCTCGGCCGTCTCCCGCGTGCCGGAGCTCTCTCACCCAGTATCCAATACGTTCTCGGCGCAGCCGGGACCGTCGAGGACAAGGTAATCCGCAACATTCAACGCAAAACCCACAACCTCGCCACCTTGACGGAGGTTGACCTTTCTCTCGAATGAAAAAACTTCTCGGAAAATACGTCATTGGTTATGAAGTCATCGAGGTCTACACGGATACAGATCGTGACGGAGGACTTTTCTATCTGCCCGACGGACGCAATGACCTTGGGCAGATGGTGATTGGGCTCGATGGCCCGTCATGGCCTCTTGTCTTGAGCACCCTGATCCACGAGGCGATTGAATACGCCGCCGTCCGGCAGCACACCCGCTTCGAGCCCAGCATGGACACGTCGAAGAGCACCGGAGCCTACCGCTTTTTCATGACCCACGAGGAGTTTACAGAAGTCCTCGCCGTCGCAACCGAACTCATTGCAGAAACCCAACTCCCAATCGCTCGCCGCTACCGCGCCCAACAACTCGCACTAAAAAACAAATGGATACATCAACAAAGTTTAGCCCGTCGTCGCTCGAAAGCCTTGAAATCTGCCCGGGATGGATCAGTGAGAAAAACGAAACGAACACGGGCGCGGCCGACGAAGGCAAAATGCTCCACACCGCCCTTGAAACCGGGAACCTTGCCGGCCTGAACAGTGAGCAGCAGGGCTGCGTGACGAAGGTTCGATCCGCCATTCATCATGCAGTCCGACGTCTCGGCGGCAAGCCGGAAATTTTCCGAGAGCACTGGACCCACATCCAGGATTTCAGCCGGGGCATTATCGATCTTCTGGCCGTCTCCGGGAAGAAAGCTTTGGTGGCGGACGCGAAGTTCGGACGGAGAGAAGTAGCCGACGCCGAAGTCAACATGCAGGGTATTTGCTACGTTGTGGGCGTCTTCGAGGCATTCTCGGATGTCGACGAGATTGAAGTCCTCTTCGCCCAGCCGCGCTGCGATATGCTCTCCTCCGCCACTTTCGCCCGCAGCCAATACGCCTCGCTCCTTCTCCAGCTGAAATCAGTCCGAGCCCGCGTCTGGGCGTTCGCCGAGAGTCAGGATACCGCGATGCTCCGGCCGCAGGAGGACAACTGCGCGTGGTGCGGAAACCTTGGGGTCTGCCCCGCCATCACCCACAAGGCCCTCGCCATCGGGCACGCTTACGATCTGGCCCACGACAACGAACTGCCCGACCTGTTTCACCCCGGCCAGCTGGCCACACCCGAACTGCGGGCCAAGGCGGAACAGCTGCGGAAAATTATGACGGCATGGTGCGCCTCCGTCCAGAAGCACAACCTTCAGTATCGTCTCGACGGGAATGAAATCCCGGGATACGAACTGCGCCACCGCAAAGGGGATCGCACGATCACGCTGCCAAAGGCCGCGTTTGAAGTGGCCCAGCGATTGACCGGGCACAGCCTCACACTCGAAGACCTCGCCAAGTGCTGCACGATTTCAGCGACAAAGTTGGATGACATGGTCGCCGAGAAATTTCCCCGCGGAAAAAAAGCAAAAGCAAAGCTTGAACTCGAAGACGCTTTGATCGATGCTGACGCACTGAAACTTGCTGGGGAAACCTCCTACCTCGGCAAGATAAAAATCTCGAAAGAGAAACAGCTTTTTAGCAGACAACTACAGTAACCATAACCAAGATACGTTCAACAACATATGAAGCAAGTATTCGATACAACCGAAAACGCAGAGACAGAAAACGGACAGCTCGTGGCCACCGCGCCGCGTGATTTGTCCCTCCCGAAATCCCTGCCCCAGCATGAGGGGCTCGAAGGGGATTTCGACATGTCCGATCTCCAACACCCGAAGTTTCAACTCGTGGGCAAAACCTCGAAGCTGGTCTCCAAGACCGTGCCGGCAGGTTCCTTCGTGCTGAACAAAACCCTCGTGGTCGGGGATGGCGAAACTCCCGTGCTGGTCTCACCTCTCGCCATGACCAAAGAGTATTGGCAGAAGATGCCGGAAGGCTCGACCGAACGGCCCGCCGTCTTCAAGAACATCCGGGACGTCCGGGAATTCGGCGGCAGTGTGGAATACGGATCACCCGATATTCCCTTCCAGAACGCGGCCCGTGTGCTCGCGTTGGTGCGCTCAGAGAGGGAGCTCCCCTACTTCATCTACCAGGACGACGGCAAGTTCCACGCCCTCGTCCTCTGGTTCATCGCCGGGACAGCCTACACGTCGGCCGCGAAACAGTTCGTCACCGACTTCGTCAACCGCCCAAAGGGTGCGCCCACGAAGTTTTATGAGGTCACCTCTTCCATCCAGTCGAATGCGAAAGGCAGTTGGTATTTGCCCAACGTCCGTTTGACAAAGGACGAGGTCTCCGAGAACCTTCTCAACCAAGTCAAGGCTTTACTGACCTAAGAAAGAACAACAACCCGCTGGCGAGAATAATGTCGGAAGAGAGTTCCGATCGGGGTTTCTCTGTTTCCCCCGCGTTAAACACTCGCCAGCGGGCCTTCTTACCATGAACGAATCCAAAACATACGACCTGCCAAATAGTGGCAGCCAACAGAAGTTCGCCACGGGGAGCGTGAGAGACTCTCAAGAAGGCCGCGGGCGATTCGATCTGCTCCCAGCTTTTGCCATCTCAGAAGTGGCCAAGCACTTCGAAGCAGGCGCCCGCGCGTATGCTGAGAGGAACTGGGAGAAGGGGCAACCGACAAGTAGGTATCTAAACTCCGCCCTTCGCCATATTTTCAAGCATCTCGACAACCAGACCGACGAACCGCACTTGTCAGCCGCGGCTTGGAACATCCTCTGCGCGATCGAGACAGCCGAGCGCGTCCGGCGCGGGTTGCTCCCGGCCGAACTGGCCGACCTGCCCAACCCCCATCTCTGCAGGGAAGACACACAAGCCTGCTACCCCCGCGGCAAAGATGCGCTCAACTTCGACCTCGACACCATTGACAACCTGATGAGGTCAGGTGCGCGCCCTTGAGGGTAATCTATGAAACACAAATCGCTTTGTGACTCAAAAAAGAGCAAATCTGATCCTCAAGCTGAGGGCGCTTAACAAATGAAAAACTTCTGGCTCGCGCTTCGTCTGGAATTACTCGGCTGGCTGCTCCGGCAATTCTTTAACGTGATCGAAATCTACGATCGCAACGATGGGACCGCCGGCCTCGTCGCGGGCGACAGCTGGGTCGCGATCGAGCGGCTCAAAGATGCAATCAATCAACCATGAAAAACCCAATCGAATTTATCCAGTGGCACGACTCCTACGTCTCCAGCGGTTGGACCGCACGAGACGAAGTGAGCCTCGGCCCGGTTCTCTGCACGACAGTCGGCTTCCTTGTCTCTGAAGATGACACGCATGTCGCCATCGCATCGACGATTCAAGGCAACGACTTCAACGCCGCCATCACCATTCCAAAATCAACCATCACAACCCGAAAACACATATTGAAAACACTCAACCATGAAACAAAAACAAGAGCCATACGACGACGGACCAAACCCAACAGCCTGCCAGTTGGCAAACGAACTGCGACATCTCAACCTGAATCAGGCGACTCTTGCCCTGGAGGACTTTCGTAAAGTATGTCCGACCTCCTACAAAATTCTGGTGCTGGCCTTCCGCCAGTTGATGCCGTTACCACGGCCTTGGACCGTCTCGGCGCGAGCATCACAAAATTGCGAAACTCCTTCTGCTGCATCTGCCGGGGGAAGGGACGAAAACAAGTCGCGGCTCTCCACCCCGACGGGAGCATCACGGTTAAGTCCCACCCCTGTCCCGACTGCAGCAGCGGGTCTTAATCAAGCGATTGCCGCGTGCTGGGCGGGCGGTGAGTTCTTCGCCGTCGGAATGGGCATTCTATTCTGGCCGGTCTTCTGGGTCTACGCGAGTCTGTTGAAGCTTCAAAACGGAGACAGATGACCGCCACCTACGCGATCGATTTTGAAACCTACTACGACAAAGAAGTCTCCATCACCACCGCGGGGGCCTACGCGTATTTGCGCGATCCGGCCTGCGAGATCTACATGGTGTCTATCGTGGGGCCTGATTACGAATACGTGGGATCTCCGAAGGCGGCCGACTGGGCACGCATCGCCGACGCGCGCTGGGTAGCCCACAACTATTCCTTCGACGGCATGGTGGTGGAGAAGCTGCGCGAAGACGGGGTCATCCCCGACGCCGTGCGGCCGTCCGATTGGAACTGCACCGCCAACCTTTCTGTCTACAACCACGCACCACGCAACCTCGGCGGGGCCGCGAAGCAATTGCTCGGACTCGATCTGGACAAAGGGATGCGGTCGTGGATGAAAGGCCGGACATGGCAGGAGGCTGTCGCGGGGGGCAAGGCCGAGGCCCTGATGGAATACGCGCTCCTCGATTCCCGCGCCTGCATCGCGATCTGGGACAAATACGCGGGCGAGTGGCCGGAGATGGAGCAATGGTACAGCCGCCACACGATCTCGATGGGGTGGCGCGGGGTGCCGACGGACATGGCCATGCTCGAAACAAGCATCGCCAAACTTCAGCAGGCCAAGTGGTACGCCCAGACCAACATGCCGTTCTACACTTCCGGGGCCAAGGGGCTCTCCTTCCCCGCCTTCCACAAGTGCTGCCGGGACGCGGGCATTCTCCCGCCGGCCAGCACCGCCAAGGATGACCCCGAATGCGCGATCTGGGAGGCCAAACACAGCGATATTCCATGGGTCCGGCATATGCGGGACTGGCGGCGCGCGAACGTGGCGCTGGCGAGGCTGCTCAAGATGAGAGACCGCACCCGTGCCGATGGCACCTGCCCCTTCAACTTCAAATATTACGGCGGCCATACCGGACGCTGGGCGGGCGACACCGGACTGAACCTTCAAAACCAAAACAGAGACGTCCTTGTCTACGACGGGGACAGCGGATTCACGGAATGAGCGAAGAAGATTTTACGATTGACGTCAGGGCGCACATTGTGGCGCACCACGGGGGAGTTCTCGGGATCGTGGATTTATCCCAGATCGAACCGCGCTGCCTTGCATGGCTCTGTGGGGACTGGGACTTTCTCGAATTGGTGAAGACGATGTCGCCCTACGAGGCGCACGCCCGGCTTTTCATGAACTGGACCGGAGGGAAGCTGAAGAAGGAGAACCCTCGCGCCTACTCGCTGGCCAAGGCAAGGGTGCTGGCTCTCGGCTACGGCGCCGGGTGGGAGAAATTCATTTTCATGTGTCGCACCTACGGGATCATGCCGGAGGAAGTCTTGGCGGATCCAGTCGGCCCGCGAGAGAAAGATGCCTTCGTTGAGAGCCTGCTCCGATCGAAGAGACAGAATGGCAAACTGGACGAGTTCGCCGAACTCGATGTGCTCGGGCAAAGGATTTGGGTGAACGCGTGGCTGCAGGTCATGGACTTCCGGAACCGCAACGTCAAAATTCTGAACCTGTGGCGCAAACTCGAAGCCGGGTTCAAGGCCAGTGTGGTCGACGGCACCTACGAGATGGGCCTGCCAAGCGGGAGAAGCCTGTGGTATTACGGGATCAACTCCATCGAGGGCCAATGGAAGGCGCAGACCGAACGCGGCGGCAAGTTCGAAAAATTTTACGGCGGGAAGCTCTGTGAAAATTTGATCCAAGCCACCGCTCGCGACGTCTTCGGCGAGTGCATCCGCCGACTCGAAGAACAGGTCGCCCCGGTTCTCTTCCACGTACATGACGAAGTAATCCTGGGTCTGGAAGACACTAGCCAACTGGGCAAAGCGATCCAGATTATGAGCATGACTCCGGCATGGCTGCCCGGCTGTCCCATCTCTGCGGAAGGCCACTGTTCACCACGATATACAAAATGAGAATCACCGCCCACTTCATTCCGCAATACGCTGCCCACCCGGGCAACCTCGTGCTCCGGGCCGAAACCCACGCCGACCATCTCGTCCTCGCGGCACTCCGCGACGAGCTCGGCACACAAAGAGTCAACCACCCCTACCCGAAAACCGGGCCAGCATGCACCGAAATTAGAATCCCACTGACCGACTGGCCCAATGCTCTACTCAATTCCTAACCTTACATCCACCAAAGCCGACCCGTTCGATCCCGAGAAGCCGACCCCGCAGGCTCCCACCGGCCTCGACAAAGAGAAGCACACAATGTGGGCGACCGATCAGGCGACCAATGCCGCCTTCGTCAGCGGCTTCGTTGGCCTCAATCCCCATATTAGGGTCAACCGCACGACCAACCCCGCCTACGAAATGGTGGCGCTGGTCGCGGACTACGACATGCCGATGGACGAAGCCAAGATCCGCGAGGCCATCCAGAGAATGGCGAAGCCCGGGTTCATCCCCGCCTACGCCCACCAATCCTACAGCGGCAAGGGCAGGGTCATATGGCTCTTCGACAAACCTTTCAGGCTCGTCCCGGGTCTGACCGAATCTTTTCTCAAGCTGCTCAAGAACGAAGTGGGGGCAGACAATCTCCTCCCCGGTCTCGATCCCAAGATCACCCGGCCCGAGCAATACTACCACTGGCACGAGCCCATTTTCAGGATCAGCAAGAACACGATCTCGGAAGACTCACTCAATTTTCTTCTCGGCCGCGCCTTCGACACGAGCAAGAAATACCGTGGCGAGTCGAGCGAGCCGATCGCGCTGGAGGCCGTCCTCTCCAAAATCCACGAAGTTTTCCCGGGGAGATGGACCGGCAACTTCGAAAGAGGAAGCCGGGGCATTTGCTTCTGGGACCCCGAGTCCGTCAACCCCACCGCCGCCATCGTGACGGAGACCGGCATGATCGCGTTCAGCCAGCCCAAGCCCTTCTACTCGTGGGGCGACATCTTCGGTCCGGAGTTCGTGCGCAAGTTCGAGCAAGACAAATACGGCGCCTCGCTCTCGGCCTATCACTTCGACGGGAAATATTATTGGTACCGCGACCTTGACCACGGCGACTGGGATTGCTCTGGCGACTCCCATACCCGACACGACATCATGAAAAACTTCGGACTCTCCGGCTGCCCCAACACCCGCGGAGCACTGTCCGAAGCCGACGACGCACTCACGCAAATCCGGCAGCTCAAGAAAATCGACAAAGCCATCCCCATCCTCTACTCGCCACACGAGGTCTCGCGGATCAAAGGCGAGCGCGTGCTCAACATTTCACAGGTCCGCGTCATCCCGCCGCACGACCAGCCATGTCCCTGGGGCGTGGGATTCCCGTGGATCCAAAACTTCCTCGACAATCTTCTCGAACCAGCTGAGTCCCTGCAGCATCTCCTCGCGTGGCTGCACCGGTTCTACAAATCCGCCTGCGATGGCTACCTCGATCAAGGGCAGGCAATCTTTCTGGCTGGCGGAGTCGGCCGGGGCAAGACCCTCCTCTCCAGCGTGATCATCGGGGAGCTCATGGGCGGGGTGGCGGACGCATCCGACTTTCTCCTTGGGTCCTCGGCATGGAATAAGGAGTTGATTGAGAAGCCAGTCTGGGCGGTGGACGACGCACTCAGCATTACCGACCACAACAAACTCCAGCTCTGGTCAGCCATGATCAAGAAGAGCGTGGCCAACACCAACCACCCCTACAACGCCAAGTTTCATGACAGCACGACTGTTCAATGGCGGGGTCGCATCATCTGCAGTTTGAACGACGACCCTGAGAGCATCCGGCAAATCCCCCACACGGACGGGAGCATTCTCGACAAGATCATGCTCTTCAAGACTTCGGAGCACTCACCGGTCTTTCCGAGCAACTCCGTGCTGGAGGCAACCATCCGGGCAGAACTTCCTTATTTTGCGAGATATCTCTACGACTACGTCGTTCCGGAAGAGCTCAAGACGAGCAGCCGGTATGGAGTCAAGAGCTACCACCACCCCATTCTGCTGGAGGATTCACGATCCATGTCCCGATCCGCTGTCTTCGTCGAGCTGATCGATCTCTTCGCGGTTGAGTTCCGGCGGGCAAAGCCCGAGATCGACGTGTGGCGTGGGACAACTACGGCGCTGCTCCAAGAGCTCCAGAGGACCGAGAGCCTGCGTGAACTGACCAAACCCTACGTCAACGCGCCAGAGATGGTAGGACGCAAGCTGGCGGCCGCTGCGGCCCTCAGCCCCATGGTCCGGAGAGGCAAACTGCTCGACGGACGCACTCAGTGGGAGATTGACTTGGCGCCGGTCGTGACCAACGGTAGCGGTCATGATCAACCTACCAAGCCAGTATCGGGCTGAGTTCGCCGTCGGAGTTCTGACGGTTCGCGACAGCAACACCTCATTCACGGCAGACATGCCGATCACCCCAGGGCAAGAAATCCGCCAGCATGACTACGACATGTTGGTCGGGGAATTACGTAAGAAGGCCAAAGAAGCGGGCATCGCTGAACCCGAAGTAGCCCCCCGTCCCAAAAATGGGACGGTCGTCGGACCGACCTCTTTGCCCGACGCAACCCTCAATCCGGACGCTGAGAGCACGGAAACGACCTCCGGACTTCCCGTAAAAATCGGCGGCTCAGGCGAGCAGGTCCAACCCCACTGAAATAAGTTGCTCGTGCTGAAGCAGTTGGATGAGCCAAGTGGAGTGGGGTTCGTTTTTGGAGAGAGCTTCCCTACAAATCATGAGGCCCATCCAACTGCAGCACAGTCTCCTGACATCTATACCACTTACTCCTCTTAAAAGAGAGAGAGAGTATATAAATGCCTTGGTCTCAACGGTCGAGCGAAAGTGGAGTTCGACTTTTTTTTTCGATCTGCCCCCCCGCTAGCCCCTCTTGAAAGTTCAAATTGAACTTTGTTAGCCGGTGGCTGACAACCACTTACGGGCGCAAGTGGTGTTTGGTTTCGATCGTTTTAGACCCTTTACCCCCGTTCCCCTCGAACCTTCTTGGTCCTTGACACCCGAATTCTGTTGTGTTATCCCTGTTGCACATGAACGAAGAATACCCGACACCCAAGATTGAAGACGTCCCCTTCCCAACCGGCCGGACCGGCCAGCGAATCCAGCCCAGAAATCTCCCGATCGACACCATCGAAAAAATGAAAGTCGGCCAGACTGTGCTGCTCCCCAACCGCGGGGAAGTTATCCGTTGGTCCAAGAGCGCCTACATTCACGGCTACAAGGTGATGCGGCGAGCACAGCCCGATGGCCAATACCGGCTGTGGATTACCGCCCACCCGCCTCCGTGGTATGAGTCGTCGCGCCCCCCGATCTAATCTTGTCCCGGCAGCGGGGCCCTGCATAACACGACCTCTTGGCAACGAGGGGCGCCGGCGTAATAACCAATAGGCCGACTGGGCCCCGTTGTTCGGGCTTGACAAGTGCAAGCTGGTCCACATCTTTCCCCATGTCACTTTGCCTTATCTTCATGATCTGCTCGGCCGTTTCGTTCGGGTTCTCTGCTTTCAATGTCCTCCCGCAGTCGGGAGTCAACTTCCAATCCCTTGGTTTCATGTTCGCGGCCATCGCCGTCATTGTGACCAAATGCCTCGCGTGAAGAAATTTCTTCTCTTCCTCCTCCCGTTGGTATGGCTCGGGGTTTCGGGTTGCACCTCGACGGTGGCCCAGACCCCGACGCCTCCAGCCTACAGCACGGACTTGAGTTGGGCCGCCAACGCAGCTTCGGAGAACGTCACCAGGTACACAGCCTACGAACGCTCTGGGGTCACCACGTTCACGTATTCGGTTGTTGCGACTGTGACGCCCCCGGTGGTCAGCGCGCACGTCACGGGGCTTACAGCGGGTTCCCATACTTACGTGGTCACCGCCTCGAATGTCGCGGGCGAGTCCGTTTACTCTGACCCAGCCACGATCGCGGTGCCCAAGGCCCCCGGCAAAGTTTCCTCGTTGAAAGCTGTTCTCGTTCCTGGACCTTAGTAATATGGGCCTGCTTCTTCTCATCTTCCTAATCTTCTTGCTCCTCGGCGGCATCCCCATGGGTGCCGGCGGACTCTTCTACGGGCCAGTCGGCCTCGTCCTCCTCATCCTGATCGTCCTGATCGTTCTCGGCCGGCTCTGATTTTCTTTCTCTTTAAGTGTCAGGGGAAATAAATTTTTTCTCTTGCCCATAAAAGACGTAGAGGGTAGCGCGCACGCGCCCCCCTCCCTCCCCTAGGGCCCCTCCCTCCCCCGTTCGGCCCGGGATTTTTGGGGTTGGTTTCGATAAAGGTTGCCAGTCGGTCGCCCCGATTGGCCAACGTGCCCCATGAGGGTTCCGTGAAACTGGCGATCGACTGCTGTGAAGCACTCGACGCAGTGTGGACGGAACGAGTTCTGGTTCGACACGACAGCATCGCCGCCTGACCATGCGGCTACAGCCTCGACTCTCGCTCCCCCAAGCTTGAGCGGCCGCGACAGATCTGCCAGTGGGTTAGTGTGAGTATGCCCATGGATTCAGAGCGCGACCCACGAACGAGGACTTGCACCCGGTGACGGGTGAAAAACTCAGTAACCTTCAACATTCAACTAAGCATCCCGCTTTATGGTAGCGGCTGCGGGTGGTCGTTATGCCCACCGGCGAAGTCGCAGATGCGAATACAAGGTTGCGGCCCTGCAATGCAGGGCTGTGATTAGAGCGCCGTGTATGCGGCGTTCTTGCACACAGAAACACAACCGAAAGGAATCAGTTATATGCTCAGCATCATCAAGGCAGGCAATCAGGAAATCAACGTCGCGCCGTTCGCCGACGCACTTACCGAGAGCGGCACCCTCGTGGGTATCCGCCACTTCGTCGCCGCAAAACACGGCCTCTCCCTCGCCTCTGTGAAGGGGAAGACCTTCAAGGAGATCAAGGAGATCGTCGGCGACACGAAGGCGGTCAAGGAGTGGTCGTCCGAATACGACGTGAAACGTCAGCAGTTTTACTCGGCGTCGAAACAAATCGACGCCCTCTCGGCCGCCGATCCGAACATGCGTTCGGAAGTCCGCCTCGCCCTCGGGAAGGACGGGAATGTGATCGGCTTCAACAAGAAAAGCCGCTTCGTGAAACTCGCCACCGGCTCGAAGGCACTCGCTGATGAGAACGCCACCCTCCGGGCGGAACTCGCTGCCATCAAGCAGCTGCTCCTGAAGGCCTAATCATCACGACCCGCACGGCGCCCCCACGCCGATGCGGTGGTGATGCGTAGGAACCCGCGCCGTGTCAACCGGCCGCGTTGTGGCGAAGCGCAACGCATCAAACTCTTTATGACAAAACAAGAAATGCGTGCCCTCAAGCAGCTGCGCGACAAAGTCGAGCGGATGCGTGGGCGCTTGGTGGTCGAGCGCCGTCGGCTCTTCTACAAGGAATCCTTCCGTAGATTCCCCAGGTCTACTCCGTAGCGGGTTCTAAACCCGAGCCGTCGCCCTCTGAAACGTCCAAAATTGCAGGACAACTTTCTGTCAATTCTGGCTCAAATTCAGCGTCAACGGCCTCCTCTTTTACCTCTTGAGCCAGCATCGTGAGGTTGAGAGTGACCCTTTTGCCCTCGCCAGATTCGTCGAGCCCATAAGCCCGGCGGCCTATCCGATCAAGCGTTTCGAGTGAGCGGGCGTGGCGCTCGATCGTGGAAAAAGTGGGCGTGTTCTCTTCAAGAACGCCGATGCCACGCTCTACCTGAACCTTTACACGGTTTACGTAGGTAGTTGCGCTGGATGATTGCAGGGATCGCGCCCCGGCCGCAACTGCCTTCTTCTGCGCTGCTGCAATCGCCTTTTCACGCACCGCAGGAAGTTTCGCCCGCACGATGCGAGCAGTGAGCGCCTTCTCGGACAGCCCATGCTTCCTCGCTATCATCACCGTCATCCCACCAGCGAGGTATTCTTTTACAACCGTCGGCCATATGGCTTGCCACATGGGCTTGGTGTCTACGATTTTCACCTCTCCACCAGAGCACACACCCCCGGTAAACGCAACACCTATGATGACACCACACCAGCGCATTCTTGCGCTTGATGCGGCGGCCTGCGCTTGTGAGAGCGTTGTGCCCCGCGAAATCCTCGGCCCGTTGCAAGCGTGGCTCGATAAGCAGTTGGATGAAGAGTATTCGAATCTCGACTTCCAGAAATTCCTCAACCATCAAAACCTGGCAGTGGTTGCACTCGCCGTATCCCCGGAAGTATTCGGGGGCGTGTAAAGAGCACAACACACTTGCGTCCCGCCCTCACGGGGCGCAGTAGTTATGCAAGCACACGTAGCAGAGCGCCTGACGCGCCCCGCCCACACACCCGAGCAAGACAGAGTCATTGCTCTGGTCAACCACATTCTGGGCTTGGCTGGCAACATCGCCACTGAAGCCCGGATGAAAGACGCCGAGACCATCCATCCCCGCATCGGGACTTTGGCCCAGCGTTTCGAGAGCACCGAGAGAGCTGCCGGGGAGATCCAGAAGATCGTCCGGCAGTTGTATCCCTGACCCAGCACATCAACCGAAAGGAAAACACATGGCAACAGCAACAGTGAAACATCCCGCGCTCGACGCGTGGATCACCAGTAACACCGGCATCGACCGAGTGGCATGTATCGAGGCGGCGATTTGCCCGTTCTGCAAATCGCCCGCGTTCAAATTCACCGACGAGCTCTCTCGTAGAGAGCACGCCATCACCGGCCTTTGCCAAGACTGCCAAGACGCGGTCTTCGCTTAACCATGAACGACTGGATCGTCTTCGCAAGTCTGGTCATCGACCGGATGCGTCGCGCACTCAATCGTCCTCGCAGATACTACACATTATGACAACCGTGTTGACCACCTCAACGACAATCCCGGCGGGCACGAGCTCGATCATCACCGTGACGCTAAAGAGCGGATACTGGTATTGCTACAACCAAGCTCGACGTTACGAAGTGACGCCGAATGAGGTTGTGGTATATTACGGTTCCGGCTCCGTCGAACGCCATCCCCGGGCGAACGTAGCGGAAATCACAACCCTCTAACTTAACCACGCCATTGCCCCCACAGTGGCGTGTTGAGTTGGTGGAATTAGCCATCGACTAAACAGAAAGGTCAATGATGAACAGACAGACACGGTATCTCAAGTCCCTCGGCTTGTGCACGAGGGACAATCGGGATGGAACCGCTTCCACCCATGCGGCCCCCATCTTCAAGGGCAGTAACTGTGCGACGGCGCGCGGTGAGAATCGCCAAGCTTGGCGCGGACGCCCGGACGCGGTGCGCCGCAACCCGGACAAGACTCCGGCCTACAGCCTCTCGGCGGACCTGCAGTATGTCTCCAAAACCGCGGGGGTGCTCTAACCATGAACATCCACATCAAAATGAAGAGTGGGCTGGAGTTCCGGGTGGGTAGTACCGGTGATCAAGCCTTCTCTTCCGACCAGTTGGCGACGCTCATGGCATCCGCCATCGTCGTTGACCGCACCCCCGGGTTGAGCAACCCGGCGAAGGCTCTCTTCGCCGCAAGAAAGGAGGAAGCACGTTATGCAAGCAGCACCATTCGTGGATAGTCGTGGAGTGCATTACTTCCGCGATCACCGCGGGATCGTTCGCCGGGCCTCAGATCGGCCGGTAGAAATCAAACGGAAAGCCCGGAAAGAGAAAAAGAAAGCCGCGAAGGAGGCACAATGAAGCGCCTCCTCGCTCTTCTCTATCTCCCGCTCTTGGTCACCGTCGGGCAGGGGGCTGCGCACTACCACACGCAGTCGGACTTCAGCCGCGGCGCCAACGCCGCCCTGAACGAAACCCTGATTGTGGGCAATGAGTGGCATGACATGGGGCTGCACTTCACTTGGGGGCAGATAGACCGTGAGGTCTCTCGCCGCCTTCACCTCGATCGCCGCATACCATGAGCCGCTACTACCGGGAAAACCCCGATGAGGTCATTTCGCATGACTGGATCAGCGTGCCCGGGATGCGAATCGTGACTCCTGAGCCGCCAGCGCCAGCGCCGGATGTTCCCGGCGAGAAGACCACCACCGAAGAACAACCATAAACACCCTGGGCTCTCCGCCCCCACGGAGAGCACAGTAGTTTGTGAAAACTCCAAACGAAATGAAATGGCAGCGATGCTGGGAGGTGGCTCAGGATTTTCGAATCCCGTATCCCCAGCGACTGACGATGCAGTTGAAGCGATTCAAAGGCACGTTCCCCGCCCAACGCAGTCCGACCGGACGTATATTGTGCATGCATATGACACCCGAACTGTATAAATACCTGCAGAAATTGAACACATGAACACAAAAGGAGGAAGACAGATGACGATGACAAAGTGGCTCAAGCTCCACGTTCTCCGCATCCCGTTCGACAGCCGGATGCGACTGATTTATTTGGTCAACTACAACTACATGAGCCGCCTTCGGCTCAAGTTTAAGACGAAAGGAAAACAATGGTGAGAGAAGAAGAAACGATCAATTACATGGTGGATGTTTTGCTCGCCGCCAAGCAGGGCAAGCAAATTCAAATCCTCATCGATGGTGTGTGGGTCAATGTCCTCAACCCGGATTGGAACTTCGGCAAGAGTCGCTACCGCGCAGCCCCCGCGCTGGTCACCGGCTACATCAACATCTTCCCGACCTTTGTCGGGCGGACCCTTCACCTGACTCGGGCACAGGCAGACGCGGCCTGCTCCACCGAGCGTGTGGCTTGCGTCTTTCTCACGGAGACGAAGAGATATGATAACGTATAAAACAGGAGACGCTTCGTGGCCCGAGCTGGAGCCCGGCACTTACAACTGCATCGCTCATGTCTGCAACGACAAGGGTGGATGGGGTGCGGGCTTCGTTCTCGCCTTGTCGAGAATCTCCCGGTCCCCGGAGTTGAAATACCGGAAGTATCCCAAGGACCGGGTGCTCGGCAGAGTGCAGTGGTGCCGCTATACTCCCGGCCTCTACGTAGTGAACATGATCGCGCAGCATGGGTATGGACCTGAGCGGCCGCTATCTTACTCCGCCCTGCATGCCTGCCTGCGAAGAGTGGGACGTTCCCTTGATGAGGGAGATGTAGTGCACATGCCGAGGATTGGTTGTGGTCTCGCCGGTGGCAGCTGGGCAATCGTCCGGCTTCTCGTCTGGTGGAACCTCTGCCGTAAGGGCATGCGCGTCATCGTTTACGACCTGCCGTAAGGGCGTGTGGCGGGGGGCTTTGCCCCCGCCATACCGCTTACGTCAGAAGTGAACAACGAAAGGAAAAAGAGAATGAAAATATGTCAGTCAACAGAAGAGCCAACTCTGTCTTCGGGGGCCCAAGTGCCCATCGAGATTGGGTTGTCCGATCGACTGGAAGATCAGCAGATGATCATGACGGTCCTGTCGGATTCCCTCTACACGGACAAGATCGCAGCGGTCATCCGTGAATACGCCTGCAACGCAGCAGACGCCAACGTAGAGGCAGGTGTAGGGGACACACCCATCGAGGTGCGTTTGCCGAATAAACTTGAGCCCACCTTGGCGATTCGAGACTTCGGTTTCGGAATGTCGAAGGAGCAGGTCATCGGGACGTTCTGCAAGATGGGGTCGTCGACCAAGCGGGCGAGCAACGAAGTAACCGGCATGCTGGGCATTGGCTCAAAGGCCGGGATTGCTTACGGTGACTCGTTCATGGTCACTTCCTACTCCGGGAAGTCCCTCGTCATCTACAACATCTACCGGGAGCAGGGCCAGCTCAAGCTTGCCATTCTCCACGAGGGCCCAAGCGATGCGCCCATGGGCCTGGAAGTGAAGGTGCCGGTTCGTCAGAACGATATCGACTCCTTCGTGCAAACTGCCCAAAGGGTCCTTCGCTACTTCCGCGTCACGCCTATCATTCAGGGTGCGACGTGTGACTTCAGCCGCAGTGGCCCGCAGTATGCCGGCACGGGCTGGCGTTACACCGGGGACAGCAGCTCGGTCGCCATCATGGGGAACGTCGGGTATGACCTCAAGGCCCCCGCCGGCAGCTTCACTTCGCAGGCCGAGACCCTCGTTAGTCTCGGGGTGGAACTGGACTTCGAGATCGGGGACTTGGAAGTGGCGGCGAACCGGGAAGGTCTGCAATACAAGGACCGGACGGTGCAGGCCATCGCGGCGAGACTGAAAACAGTCGAGCAGGAAATAGCTGAAGTCTTCACGAATGAAATCTCTGGAGCGTCCTCGTTCTGGGAAGCCAAACTGAAGTACTCCGAGGTCTTCGATCGGACATCGACTTCCCGCTACAGTTACCGCAGCCTCAAGGATGTGGTGGGCAAGAAAATCATGTGGAACGGAATCGCCATAGGCTCCGGCACCTTCAACTTGGATGCCACGGATGGCTCCATCCCGGGGGTCTCGGTCAAGAGGTACAGTCTCACGAGTGGTCGGCGGCTTCGGTCCACCGACTACGTGCATGACGTCCGCCCGGTAGATGTGGAGCTGATTCTGAACGATCTGCCCACCAAGACGGCCTCCCCCAACCGGCTCCGCGGGTTCTTCGATGCCCGGGTACCGCGGGGTCCCCACAATGACCTCGTGGATAGCGCCATCCTCCTCACGTTCGAGGATGACACAGCCAAGGATGCCTTCATCAAGGAGAAGAAACTGGAGGGGGCGCCGATGACTCTCTTCAGTTCCATTGCTCCGGTCTCTTCCTCATTGGGGGGATCGTCTTCCCGTCCTGCCTCCGTCTCAGCCCACGCCGCTAAGCACCATGCTTCGGTCGTGTCGCTGAGGGATGGTCTCCACGTCAACGCCTCCTCCAACGCCCAGTCGGAATACTGGGAAGGGCAGTCCGTGGATTTGAAGAAGGGCAAGGGAACACACGTTGTCATCGACCGGTTCCTTGCTGACCTAGGTGCGGGCAATAAAGAGATGCCCAGCAGCACTCTTCTCCACATCGTGCAACAATGCCGGAAGGGCGGACTGCTTGAGAAAGACGAGCTGGTCTACGGGGTCAAGCGGCCTCAGGCAGACAAGGTGGGGCCCGGGTGGGTCAACTTGAAAGACCGGTTGGAGACCAACTTGAAGGCGATGGCGAAGAAGCCAGCGTTCCTTCAGCGGGTGGCGGACCACAACGCAGTCGTCGAACACAACTACGGGTTCGGTCGCTACGAGAGAGTGGTCCCTCAAGTCTCCGACCGTAGTGTGTTGGGGCAGTATCTCAAGGCATGGAAGTTCATGAACCGGGCTTATCAGGGGTTGGGGTTCGAGTGGGCGTCGGACTATTCCGTTGCCGCCATCTTATCGGTGGGCACTCTGGTCCTGCCCAAACCCAGCCATGACCTTGATGCCATGTGGAAGAGGGCATTGCACACGTACCCGCTTTTCCCGCTGCTCTGTTCGAGCTACGGTCCGAAGCAGGTGTCGTTTTCCGACGGTTCCCCTGAAGGACAAATTGCAGTGATCGAGGAGTATGTTAAATTACTCCGCAGGTAAACAACCAAACCAAAACAACAGCAAAACGAAAGAGAAAAATCAGATATGAAAAACATCAGCTACATCATCAGCCCTACGGGCATCAGCGCAGTAATCGGCGGCAGCTCCTACACGGTGGCGGTCGACAACCCCGTCTATCGGCAGGTCAAGGACGCGTTTCTCCGGGAAGCCTCGGACATTGAGATCGAAGATCTCTTCGTCCGTGCCAACGCGGCGAAGCGTTACCTCAATGGCACAGTCGAGGTCAACCACGGCGAACTCTTCTTCAACGGAGAGGCGATCCATGGAGTCGTCGTCGACCGCATCTTCGAGTTCATGTCGGAGGGTCTGCCGTATGAGCCGCTCATCAAGTTCATCGAGCGGCTGCAAGCGAACCCGAGCTTCAAGTCTCGGCAGCAGCTCTACACGTTCCTCGAACATCGCAACCTCGCCATCACGCCGGACGGCCACTTCCTGGCCTACAAAGGCGTGAAGGAAAACTACACGGACGTCCACACGGGGCGCTTCAGTAATCATGTCGGCGCGGTGCTCTCGATGGAGCGGGCCAAGGTCGACGACGACAGCAATCAGGGTTGCAGCTACGGCTTCCACGCTGGTTCGTTGGAGTATGCGACGAGCTTCGGTCCTCGCTGTGTCATCGTGGAGATTGACCCGGCGGACGTGGTCAGTGTCCCGGCCGACTGCGAGTTCCAGAAGCTGCGGACCTGCAAGTACAAGGTCGTGGCGGTTTACAACGGCCCGGTCTCGGGGCTCCGCAACGCTGCCACCCCATACGAAGAACCGGAATGGTCTGAAGAATATCAGGCCGGGTACGAGGCAGGCATCGAGGCCGCTGATTACAGCGACTAAGGGCTGAACCCAAATCACCACTCGCAAAGGTCCGATCCCTTTGCGAGTGTCTCTCATCATGGACTACCAACAACCTGACTGGCGCCGTCTCGGCACCGGCAAATACGACCCGCTGAACACGCCTCTCGAAGAAGGATTCAGCTACGATTTTGAACACGACGAACTGGTCTCGGTGCTCGACCGCCAGTTGTGGCGGCCGCCCTACCCGGGCTACGAAACCGAGGGGGCTACGCTGGCTCGGAAAATTTTACAGCAAAAAGAAGAAAAACCAACGGAAGGATAAACATGAGTTACAAATTGCTTGGCGTTAACACCGACGCCAAGACCATCAAGGGTCTGAAGCATGGCTTCATCACCGGCGTCCTCTACATGGCGCCACACACATTGGCGGGAGGGCGCACGCTCTGTCCGCATTCAACCGCAGGCTGCCGCGCAGTCTGCCTCTACTCGGCTGGCAGGGGGGCATTCAACAATGTCCAGACGGCGAGGATTCGCAAGGCCCAGTGGTGGCTGAACGATCCCCTCTCCTTCAAGGTGACACTCTGTCAGGATATCGCCAAGCTCTGTGTCGAGGCGAAGAAGAAGGGGCTCAAGCCCAACGTTCGGCTCAACGGCACAACGGATATCAGGTGGGAGAACGAGGGAATCTTCGAGCAGTTCAAGGACGTTCAGTTCATGGACTACACCAAGTTCCCGGCGAGCGGCCGCAAGCTGCCCGACAACTACCACCTCACCTATTCCTACGCCGGGACTTCGAAGTCACTCTTCGAAATCCTGCGGTGGAATGCGAAGAAAATCAATACCGCCGTGGTCTTTCGGGGCGGGCTGCCTACTCATTGGCAGCGGTTCCCGGTGATCGACGGCGATCTCCACGACCTGCGGTTCCTTGACCCGAAGGGTGTCATCGTGGGGTTGAAAACAAAAGGCAAAGCGCGCAACGATTCGGGCGGCGGCTTTGTGCAGGACGGTCCCGAGTTCAGCAACTAAAGGAAATGAAACAGAAACCATACGCATTCTTCTTCCACTACAACAAGCCGCTCTCGAAGCAGACGGGCAGCCCAGTCATCAGCGTCCACACCCGGGGCGCTTGCTCCATGGTTGGGAACGTCGATTGCCGGGTGCCGGTGAAGGGCAGGATCGGCAAGCGCCAGCCCTACTTCGTCATGGCGGGCAAGGGAGTTGTGACTGTCCGGGTAACGGACGACCAACTCACCACCGTCGCAGTCATCACATAAACAAGAAAGATAAATATGAAATACGAAACAACAGTCACAGAATTAGAAGCATCGCTCCGCACCAAGCCTTGGGTTTGGGTGACGGATAAAGGGAAGTGGGTTCGGCCCAAGCACATGGCATCGGAGCACATCTTCAACGCTGTCATCATGCTCTTCAACCACTCGGTCTCGCCAAGATTCCAAGTGAACCCGGGGCATCGTCGCTACTCCAACGTGGCCAAGTGGCCGGCGGCATACAAGGCCTTCGCGGTGAGGAAACTCCTGCGAGAACTCAAGACCCGGGAGATTGAGCCGGGTCACGCAGCTCAACTGGAGGACATGGCACAATGACGAACAAAGAAATCATCGAAATAGTGAGTGCCGCTGAGAGCGGAGAGAAGATCGAGGTGAAGTGGGCGGGACATCAGTATTGGATACCCCTGACGCTTGACCCACCGTGGGATTTTAGGAATTACGAATACCGCGTCGGCCCCAAACCGCTGCTGGAGTGCTGGGTGAACGAGTGGAAGGACGGAGCAATATCAGGCGCGTATAGGTCAGCGGATGTTGCCTCTCGGCTTGCGATCGGCGATTCCGATATTAAGCGCGTCGCAGTCCACATGCGGGAGGTCGTGGAATGAGTGAACCAATCGACCGACTGACCGAGGAAGTGGCACGACTACGGGAAGCATTGACGAGCATCCGAGACATGCCCTCATTTGACGAACACGATCATTACACCATGCGCGACAGAGCCCGAATGGCTCTCGCCCAACCGGAGGAGGAGGAGGAGGAGGAATGAAGACCATCACCAAAGCAGACCTAGACAAAGCACTGGAGCGCAGCGCGTGGGCAGGCGAATGGGAAGCCGCGCTAAAGCACGCGACAGCAGGCCGAGACAGCGCGCCGGACGAAGGGGTGCCCCTATGGCTACAAATAGAGATGGCGGAATCGAGAGAGGCCGTAAGAAGGGTTACGGACTCGGTGCGGCGTCATTCGCCTAGCGTGCGCCGCGTCCCAAAAGAGGCCGACCGACGGACCGAGGAAGTGGCGCTGCGGTACGGACTGACGCTTGTAACACTCTGCGACTTAATTCTCGGTGAGGATGCGGAAGATAGGTCTGATGCTGCGCTCGTGCGGGCCGTATCCAAACTCGTAAGAGCCCCCAGCGTGAACACGCAGCGGAATACCGCAAAGCTCAACGACTCCGGGCCAGCCGAGGAAGTG
>JBDSZP010000079.1:0-12308 GCA_039925065.1 Luteolibacter sp. | reverse complement strand
ATCGGTGAAGAACATTGATTTCCCCATCGGCTGAATTTTCTCCAAAGGCGGCATGGCACAAGGCCATGCCGCCTTTTTTTCGCTTGCGGCGGGGCCACCCCGAGAGTGGACTCATTGCCAATGACGCGTGACGGAACGAATTTGATCAAACCCCTGATGCGCTGGCTTCTCGCCGCGTTCATCGCCCTACCCGTTTGCGCTTTTTCCCAGCAAGTGAAGGTCAACCTGGCGGATGGTTTTGATTTCCCCGTCGGAAAACCCAACGCGGATGCCTACTTCAAGGCCCGCGGCATGCGCCTGCGCGACCCCAAACATTTCGGCGAAGATTGGAACGGCCGGGGCGGTGGTGACACCGATCTTGGTGATCCCGTTTACGCCGTGGCGGACGGAATTGTCACGTTTGCCCACAATGTCCATGTCGGCTGGGGAAATGTCGTACTCACCCGCCATGCCTACCGCGATCCCAGCACCGGTGGGGTGAAATTTTGCGATACCCTCAACGGCCACCTCAACGAAATCATGGTCAAGGAAGGCCAGCAGATCAAACGCGGCCAGCAGATCGGCACCATCGGCAGTAACTTCGGCATGTATCCCGCCCACCTCCATTTCGAGATTCGCCTGAACATCAATATCGGCATGCAGCGCGAAAGCGTGCCATCGGATCTCAACAACTGGGCGGATCCCACCCAGTTCATCACGAAATACCGCAAGCTGAGCCACGAATGGCGGGCCGTCCCCATGCCAATTGGCACCTATCAGGAATACGAAGGCTACAAGGGACTCTGAAATGGTCCCCCGCCCGAAGCCTAAATCCTCCTGGCTCACCCTGCTGTTCGTCACCGCAGCCGTCGTCATCTGGGCCTACGATCAGAAAAAAGTCCTCGATCACCCGACAAAACCGGGCGTTTCCCAGACCGAAAAATCCCAGCCACCTCCCCCCTCCTCTCCCAAGGCCAAGGACACGGAAAAAACCGGCCGATACGAAGTTTATCGCCGCAGCACTCTCGTCGAAGCCCACAATAACGATGGCGATAGCTTCATGGTCAGACTCCCAACCGGCAAGCAGGCCGAATTCCGCCTCTACTTCGTGGACACACCGGAAAGCGCCTTCAAGTCCTACGCCGACGGTGAAACGAACCACCAGCGCATCCACCAACAAGCTTCCGACCTCGGCGGCATCACCGACGAACAAGCTGTGGAAATCGGCAAAAAAGGCAAAGCTTTCACCCTCGCTCTCCTCGCCAGCCAGCCCTTCACCATTTACACCGAGTGGGACAGCCCCTTCCACGACCACCGTTTCCACGCCCACGTCCAGGTCGTTCAGGATGGTAAATCCCGCTGGCTTCACCAACTCCTCGTCGAACGCGGTCTCGTTCGCCTCATCACCAAACCAGCCGATCTCCCCGACGGCACTCCTGCCGCCACGGAAAAGCAAAACCTCCGCAACCTCGAACGCGAAGCCAAGCGCAAGGAAATCGGCGTCTGGGGCCTATAGCTCTTCCGCTCGTCGGGAGACGGCCCGGAGTTCATGGTTTACCATGCTCTTCCGAAGCGCAGGGCTTAATTGGTCCTCAATCCACACAACTCGGCGCGGAAGAAATCTCAGCCGCCTCCCCCCCGTTCAGGTCCGCATTGGAAAACCCATGGCCCGCGCCTCGCTGCCTGCAGCCAAAAGGAGCGCGTTCATTCTGAGCGCTGAGTGCAGCGGACATCCTGTCCGCCGCCCGGCTGATCAGTCGATAGAATAACGATGCTCCCTATTCCGGACAGCCTCTTCAACCGTTTCGGGAGCAGCACACCCGAGAAGAAATTTCCGGCAATGACTGTGCAAAGATCGGAAACTACCAAGCTGGCAGCCCCATCATTTCCGGCAGCGCCTCGCGAGGCCGCCAGGTGAGGATTTCCGGATCGCCAGAAGTGATCAGAACCGTGTGCTCGAAGTGGGCGGAAGGCTTCTTATCCTCAGTGATGACCGTCCAACCATCGTCAAGAATTCTCACCGAAGGCACACCCGCGTTGACCATAGGCTCGATGGCAAGGGTCATTCCCGGCATAAGGGTGGCGGATTTGCCCTGTGGCCGGTAATTCGGCACTTGTGGCTCCTCGTGCAGACGGCGGCCAACGCCATGTCCCACAAATTCGCGAACGATCGTGAAACCGCGTGGTGCGGCGAATTCCTCAACAGAGGCGCAGAGATCGGCGAGCTTCCGGCCGGCGCGGGCGTGGCTGATCGCCTCGAACAACGATTGCTCGGTCACCGCTAACAAACGCTTCGTTTCGAGCGGGATGTCCCCTGCCGGAACAGTAGTCGCGTTATCGCCGATAAAACCACTCTTCACGATGCCGACGTCAATCTTCACGATATCGCCCGGCATGATTTTGCGCGGTCCCCCAATGCCATGGACAACTTCCTCGTTGATGGAAATGCAAGTGTAGCCGGGAAACCCGCGGTAACCGAGAAAGGCGCTCTTGCAATCATGCTCGCGCATGAGATCAGCGGCTAACAAATCGATCTCACGCGTGGTCCGGCCTGGAGCGACCTCCTTGGCCAAAGCCTGCAGAATCGTGGAGGCAATGGAACCTGCGGCACGCATGAAATCAATTTCACGCGGGGTTTTGATAGGAATGCGATTTCTGCGGGACACCTGGTTTAGGACTCTAATAATTGATTTTCCGATATTCAAACCGGCTGAGTGAAAAAAGAGAGGATACGAGCGCTCACCTCGTCCATGGGAGCGGTGGCGTCGCAGGGCCGGAGCATACCGACCCTCCGATAATGTTCAATGACAGGATGAACCGAGCTGACAAAGCCTGCATAACGGCTGCGGAAATTTTCCTCGCTGTCATCCGCACGCGGACCTGCGGGAGATTGACAAACGGGGCAAAATTCGCGGTCAACCAATTGCGCACGCTGGCCGGTCCAGCGGCATTCGGGACACTCCACGCGGTCGTGAATACGAACAAGGAGTTGATCCAAAGGAACTTCCAGCGAGACTGCCGCATCGAGCTGCATGCCGTTGTTGACCAGCCAACTGTCGAGAAAAACCGCTTGAGGCAAGCTTCTGGGAAATCCATCGAGCACCCAGCCCCCGGTTTGTCGTGAAAGCCAATCCGCGAGGATAGGACACATCAACTGGTCCGGGAGGTACTCGCCCCGATCAAGGATGGGCTTGGCCTGTTGCCCAAGCTCCGTCTCGTTTTCCACATTTTCCCGGAGCAGGGCACCGGTACTGAGGTAGCCGAGTCCAAGACTTTCGGCGAGCCGCCGCCCCTGAGTGCCCTTGCCCGAAGCCGGTGGCCCGAGCAAAACAATCCGGAGCGGTTTGGCAGCAGAATCAATCAATGATGGACGCCGTTGTAGATGTAAGCAGTGATGCCGACGACGATCAGGATGGCGATCACCGTCCACAGATAAACGATCGCGGTCTTAGGAGCCGCACCGCTGTTTTGGCTGAGGCGGTCATAGCGGCCCTTGAGTTTGCCCTTGCGGAGGAAACCGTCGTAGTGCTTTTGCAGCAATTGGGTTTCCACCTGGCGCATCACGTCGAGCACCACACCCACCATGATCAGCAGCGAGGTGCCGCCGAAGAAGTGGAGGATCAGGGAACCGGGAGGCAGACCGACCAAGTGGCCAGTCAGCACCGGGAGCACAAACAAGATCGCGAGGAAAATCGCACCAGCGAAGGTCAGGCGGGTCATCGTGAAGTCGAGGAAATCCGCAGTCGGCTTGCCGGGGCGAACGCCGGGGATATAGCCGCCGTTGCGCTTGAGATCTTCCGCGATCTGGGAAGGTTGGAACATCATCGCCACCCAGAAGTAGGAGAACAGGAAGATGCCGACGCCGCCGAGCACGTAGAACCAACCACCGCCTTGGGAAAGTTGACCGGAGAGTTTCACCGCCCATGGCTGGCTGCCCACACCCGGGATCATTTGAAGCATGATTGGAGGAAGCGAAAGAATAGCGGTGGCGAAAATGACAGGCATCACACCTGCGTAGTTCACCTTGAGGGGCAGATACTGCGTTTGACCGCCGAACTGCTTGCGACCGACGACGCGCTTGGCGTATTGCACGGCGATTCGTCTCTGCGCTTGGGTGATGGCAATCGTTCCTGCGATCACGACCAGAAGGAGCGCGATCATAACGACCATCATGATCGAGTTGAAAGGACTGACGCCTTCGCCGGTGACAAAGAATCTCCAAGCACCGATCAAAGCACCCGGGAGACCAGAGATGATGTTGACGGTGATGATGATGGAGGTGCCATTACCAATCCCCTTTTCGGTGATCTGGTCGGCGATCCACAGAAGCAGGACCGTTCCCGCGACGATCGTCACCACGGTGAGAATCATCCAAAGTGCGCTTGGATCGGGCACCAACGGCCTTCCGACATTCTCAATCCCTTTCATCAAGGGTGAATTCCCAGCCGCCAACGATTTGGCGACGAAAAAACCCTGAACCAGAGCAATCCCGATCGTGATGTAACGGGTGTATTGAGTGATCTTCTGGCGTCCGCCGTCCTCACGGGCGAGGCGGGAAAGCTTCGGCACCACGGCTGTCATCAACTGCACCATGATCGATGCGGAAATATAAGGCATGATTCCCAGCGCGAAAATTCCCGCCTGCTGGAGTCCGCCACCGGAGAAAACCTGGAGAAGGGCTCCAAGGCCACCTCCCGTGCTTTTCGGATCCTGTTTCTGAACGGTATCCAACCACTCCTTGATGACGGTGGCATCGACACCGGGAAGGGTGATGTGCACGCCCAGACGAATGATGACGATCAGGGCAAGAGTGAACAGAATGCGGTCCCGGAGTTCTGGGATTTTCCAAGTATTGGCGAATGCGGAAATCATGGCGGAAGGGTAAGGGGAAATGACGCTTGGGTTAAAAAAACGATGAGGAAGCGCGGAATGCGCTTCCTCATCGGAAATCAAAGATCAACAGGTGTGATCAAGCGATGGGCTCCGAAACGGTGCCACCGGCTTTTTCGATCTTTTCACGAGCGGAAGCACTGGCGTTTTCCACCACGAGGTGGAATGCCTTGGTGACTTCGCCAATGCCAAGAACCTTGACCTTGTCGCAACGACCGTTGACCAAACCTTGGCCACGGAGAGCGGCTTCGTCGATCGTAGCTCCGGCGTCGAAAAGATCGTCGAGTTCACCCACGTTGAAGACACAGAATTTGTCGCGGAAGTCGTAGTTGTTGAAACCGCGCTTTGGAAGGCGGCGGTGAAGAGGCATCTGGCCACCTTCGAAACCGACACGGGTGCCGGAACCGGAGCGGGCCTTTTGACCCTTGTTGCCTTTGCAGGAGGTCTTGCCGTGACCGGAGCTTTCGCCGCAACCAAGACGCTTGTTGCGATGCTTGGATCCCGGGTTCGGGCTGAATGAATGAAGTTCCATAAGAAGTTTTCTAGTTTTCAGTTTTCAGTTTTCAGGAGGACTCGCGTCCTCCCGGTCTGATCAGATGGCTTTTTCCCGCTTCTTTTTGCCACGACCGGAGAGAACCTGGTCGCGGGTGCGGAGTTGGGTAAGGGCCTTGAGGGTGGCTTTCACCACGTTGGCGTGATTGGAGGAACCCATCGACTTGGCGAGGATGTCACGAATACCGACTGCTTCGCAAACGGCACGTACACCGCCACCGGCGATGATGCCCGTTCCCGGAGATGCTGGCTTGAGGAGAACCTTGCCACCACCGTATTCGGCGTAGATTTCGTGAGGGATTGTTCCGTCCACGATGCTCATTGGCACGAGCACCTTGCGGGCACCTTCGCTAGCCTTTTTGATGGCGTCAGCCACTTCGTTCGCCTTGCCGTAGCCGAGTCCGACCTTGCCGACCTTGTTGCCAGTGACAACGAGAGCGGAGAAGCTGAAACGACGTCCGCCCTTGACGACCTTGGCGCATCGGTTGATGAAGACGACTTTTTCGGAAAGTTCGTTGCCTTCCGCATCGGTAGGAGCAGCGCGCTCTTCACGACGTGGGCCGCCGCGTCCGCGACCGCCTTGACCGCCACCGCCTTGGTAGCCACCACCGCCGCCGCCCTGGTAACCGCCGCCTTGGCCGCGGTTGCCTTGATAGCCGCCTTGTTGTGGGGAACCCGAGCCAGCGACAGGTCCCAATGGGAATGCTGCTGGAGCTGCCGGAGTTGCGGGGGATTGATTATCTGGAATTGTTACCATGATGTGTGTCTGGTCGGAGCGTTAGAATTGGAGTCCGGCTTCGCGAGCTGCGTCGGCGAGGGCTTTGACTTTACCATGATAGAGGTGACCGCCGCGGTCGAAGACTACGGCGCTGATGTTCGAGCCCTTGGCGCGCTCCGCGAGGAGTGCTCCGACTTTCTGCGAGCTCTCGATGTTCGAGGAAGCATTTTCGAAAGACTTGTCGAGAGTCGAGGCAGAGATCAAAGTCTTGCCGACCGAGTCGTCGATGATTTGGGCGTAGATGTGTTGATTGGAATAGTGAACAGCCAGACGTGGACGTTCGGCAGTGCCGGAAACTTTCCGACGGATGCGGTTGTGGATCTTGCGACGGATCGACTTGCGGTTGATAGTGCTCATGGTGCCGTAATTGTGTTGAGGTGGGCGACGGTAATGGATTATTTGCCGACGCTTTTGCCTTCCTTGCGGCGAACTTTCTCACCGACATAGCGAACGCCTTTGCCCTTGTATGGCTCAGGTGGATAGAATCCGCGGACTTCGGCGGCGAATTGGCCGACGAGTTGTTTATCGATGCCTTCGACCTTGATCTTGGTGTTTTCCACCACCGTGACGTTGAGTCCGGATGGGATGGGGTGAAGCAGCGGGTGGGAACGACCGAGTGAAAGGTCGAGGTCAGCGCCTTTGACAGCGGCACGAAGACCGACGCCGTGGATTTCGAGATCCTTCACGAAACCCTGCGAAACGCCGAGGATCATGTTTTGAACCAAGCTGCGAACCGTTCCGTGGAGGGCGCGGTGCTGGCGGAGTTCAGTGGCGCGGGAGACGGTAACAGTGCCGTCTTCGCTTTTGAGTGAGATGCCGTCCGGAAGGGCAAAGTCGAGTTTGCCCTTAGGGCCTTCGACGATGACAGTGCGACCATCAAGCTTGATGGCGACTTTTTCCGCAAGGGAGATTGGTTTGAGTCCGACTCGTGACATGGTAGTAGTTTCCTTTGACGAGTTAGGGTTTACCAGACGTTGGCGAGGAGCTCGCCGCCGAGGTTTTGTTTCTTGGCGGAGCCGCCGGACATGACGCCTTTCGAAGTGGAAAGGATCGAGATGCCGAGGCCGGACATGACGCGTGGGACTTCACCCGCGCCGACGTAGTGGCGGCGGCCGGGAGTAGAAACGCGCTTGAGGTCGGTGAGAACCGAACGTCCGTCCACAAACTTCGGCTTGGCCTTGAGTGTGGTGCGGTCGCCAGTGACGACTTCATAGTTCCAGAGGTAGCCTTCTTCCTGAAGAATGCGGGCGATATCAGCCTTGATCTTGGAGTAAGGAGCGGAGAATTCCTCGTTGCCGGCACGGGCAGCGTTTTTGAAACGCGTGAGGAAGTCAGAAATTGGATCGGTGAGAACTGCCATAATAGGGGATTCCGTTTTTGATTGGGTCCGTTGTTTAATTAGTTGGCAGCGACTGCTTCGGCTTCAACTTCGTTAGCTTTTTTCATGTCGCGGAAAGGCATGCCAAGCTCCATCAGGAGGGCGCGGCCTTCGGCGTCAGTCGGTGCGGAGGTCACGAAAATCAGGTCAAAGCCGATTTGGCGCTTGATCTGGTCGATTTCGATTTCCGGAAAGATGGATTGCTCGGTGATACCGCACGCATAGTTTCCGCGGCCGTCGAACGACTTGGAGGAAATACCGCGGAAGTCGCGGATGTTGGGAGCGGTGACGTTGATGAAGCGATAGAGGAATTCCCACATGCGGGCACCACGGAGGGTGACGCGGGCTCCGAGAGCTTCACCTTCGCGCAGCTTGAAGTTGGCGACAGCCTTCTTCGAGAACGTGATGGACGGCTTTTGGCCGGTGATCTTCTGGATCTCATTGACGGCGTCATCGACGGCGACCTTGCGATCAGGGGACTTGCCCATACAGGAAGTGACCACAATCTTTTCGAGACGTGGAACTTGGTGGGAGTTGGTGTATCCGAGCTTCTTCGTGAGAGCCGGGACAACCTTGTCCTTATAATATTGTTGTAGTGCTGGTGTGCTCATTTTCTTTGCGGGTCAGCGCTGATTGTTCAGGCGCTTAAGCGCGGGCGGAAGTGCAGGCGCTTCTTTCGAAGCGAAATGCTTCAGCCCACTTTCTTGACATTGGAGATATGGACTGGGCCGTCGATGGTCTTGATGCCGCCGTTAGGCTCAGCTTCGGTTGCCTTGACAGCTTTCTGGATAGGGCGGCCGCCTTCGACGACGACCTTGCCCTTGGCGGCGTTCACGAGGAGCACGGTGCCGCGCTTACCTTTGTGATTGCCTGCGATGATTTCGACTTGGTCGCCTTTTTTGACGTGCGTCTTGATACGGCTCATGAGATGGAATGGATAAAGTGTGACTTGGCGGGATGCCTTAGGGTCAAAGAACCTCAGGTGCAAGAGAAACAATCTTCATGAACTGACGTTCGCGAAGTTCACGGGCAACAGGGCCAAAGATGCGGGTGCCGCGTGGGTTGTTGTCTTTGTCGATAAGGACGATGGCGTTCGAATCGAAACGAAGGATCGAACCGTCAGCACGACGGATCGGATAAGCGGTGCGGACGACGACGGCCTTCACGACGCTGCCCTTTTTGACAGAAGCGGTCGGGATGGAATCGCGGATGTGAGCGGTGATCACGTCACCGATGCGTGCGGTGCGGCTGCGTTTGCCGAGCACACCAATCATTTTTGCGCTGCGTGCACCGGTATTATCGGCGACGACAAGCATGGTTTCCATCTGGATCATGGCAGTAGTAAATTAGGTAAAAGCTGAAAGAAAAAGGCTTAGTGGGAGAGAACCTCGGCGAGGGTCCAGCACTTCAGCTTGGAAAGCGGACGGGTTTCGACGATTTTCACGCGGTCACCGATCTGAGCTTGGCTGTTTTCGTCATGCACGTAGTATTTCTTCGAGCGTTTGACGATTTTGTTGAACTTCGGGTGAGGAACGCGGGCAATGTGCTCAACGACGATGGTCTTTTCCATTTTATTGGAAATGACCACGCCAACGCGGGTTTTACGGAGGTGGATCTGAGTGTCCTGAGGAGTCTCGCTCATAAATAGATTTGTTAGCGTTGGGAGCAGGGATTAGGCGTTCTTCAATGCGGTGGCCGCAGTGAGAACTCGAGCGGTTTCGCGACGCACCGTGCGGATGCGGGCGGAGTTTTCCAGTGAGCCTGTGGCTTTTTGGAGGCGGAGGTTGAGAGCTTCCTGCTTGAGTTCCTTAAGACGAACGGTGAGTTCGGCAGCGGAAAGTTGGCTGGTCTCTTTGGCTTTGGTTTTGGCCATAATTCAGACGGATATTAAATGAAACTGATCGAACGGATCAGGCGTGCGGATTGCGGGTGACGAGGCGTGTGCGGATGCCCAATTTATAAGAGGCGAGGCGCATGGCTTCCTTGGCAGCGGATTCAGGAACACCGCCGATTTCGAACAGCATGTTACCTGGACGAATCACGGCTACCCAACCTTCGACAGCGCCTTTACCTTTACCCATCCGTGTTTCAGGAGGACGTGAGGTGATGGACTTGTGTGGGAAAATCCGGATCCAGACTTTTCCTTTACGCTTCAGGGAGCGGTTGATTGCGATCCGGCAAGCTTCGATCTGGCGGTTGGTCATCCATCCGCGGTCGAGGGTTTGCAGACCGAAGTCACCGAAGGCGACAGTGGTTCCGCGCTGGGCATTCCCGGAGCGGCTTCCGCGGTGGCTCTTGCGGAACTTGGTTCGTTTGGGCATCAAAGGCATGACTCGGTCCTCCTAAAAAGTTTAAATTAGATTCTTGAAATTGAGTGATCAGTTGCGGTTTTGCGGGCGACGATCGCCTCCGCGATCACCACCACGGTTTCCGCGATCGCCGCGGTCACCTCTGTCGTTGCGGCCTTGCGGCTGCTTGCCAGTGCCATCGTCTTCCTTCTTGTTGACCCAAGCCTTCACGCCAATAATGCCGTAAAGGGTGCGGGCTTCGGCGAAGCCGTAATCAAGTGGAACACGGAGAGTTTGCAGAGGCACTTTGCCTTCGCGATAGCTTTCGGAACGGGCGATGTCAGCACCACCGAGGCGGCCTGCGCAACGGAGACGGATGCCTTCAGCACCGAATTCCATGGCGGTTTGCAAAGCACGCTTCATGGCGCGGCGGAAGCTGATCCGGCGCTCAAGTTGCACGGCGATTTGCTCGGCGACCAATTGCGCATCCAACTCAGGCTTGCGGATCTCAATGATGTCGATCTTGACCTGGGCACCTTTGCAAAGGCTGGTGATGTCCTTGGTCATCACTTCGATTTCCTTGCCTTGGCGACCGATGATCAGGCCTGGGCGGGAGGTGTGAAGGGTGACACGAACGCTGTTCCATGCACGCTCGATGACCACACGGGCCAATCCAGCGTTCACAAGCTTGTTCTTGAGGTAGCCACGGATCGCGAGATCTTCGTGAAGCTTATCAGTGTAGTCTTTGCCTTTGGCATACCACTTGGAGCGCCAGTCTTTGTTGATGGCGAGGCGGAATGCGATCGGATTTACTTTTTGGCCCATGGTCGGTGAGGGATGAGATTAAATGAGAGGATTTCAGGCTTCTTCAGTCGCTGCGACAGCGGCAGGAGCTTCTTCAACTTTTTTGGCAGCGGCCTTGCGAGCGACCTTCTTTTTCTTCTCCGGTGCGGAACCGACGAGAGTGATCGAGATGTGGCTGGTGCGCTTGAGGATCGGGCCTGCGGAACCCTTGGCTCGTGGCTTGAAGCGACGGAGCGTAGGACCTGCACCGATGACGGCTTCCTTGATGATGAGTGTGGTCGCATCGAGGGAGAAATTGTTCTCCGCGTCTGCGATGGCCGTCTTCAGGGTCTTCCCGATCAGCTGTGCTGCTTTCTTGGGAGTGAAGGTCAAAATATCAAGGGCGCTCGATACGGCGAGGCCTTGAATTTCACGGGCGACGTCACGCGCTTTTTTAGGCGAGAGGCGTACGAATTTGGTGGTGCTTTTGACTTCCATGGGTCGTCGGACGGTAAGTGTTACTGCGCTGAGGCTTGTGTTTCGAGGACGGCGAGATCGCCGGGGCGTGGGGATTCGGCGACATTGTCGAGGTGTTCGACAAAGGCACCACTGACGCCCTTGCGGACGTCGGCTAAAATGGCTTTACCGTAGGGCTGTTGCCCGCGGGTGAGGCGAAAGGTCATGCCGATTTTTGCTCCCTGACTTTCGCCAAGGTTGAAAACCATCATGCCACTTTCTTTTTCGATGCTGACGATCCGGGCTTGCTGAAGCGAGCCGTTACGAACATCGGGGCGGGGCTTCTGGCGTAGTCCGAGGACTGCGTCAAGCTCTCTTAGTGAAGTTTCTACACGAAGTCGTGCATCGGGATCGGATACCACCGCTTGGCGGAGGTAATCATTGACCACGGCGGCAAGCTTGGAGACGGAGCTTTCGAGTTGCGCGATGCGCTCTTTGGCGATTTCCGAATCCGCCGCAGCCTGGATGAGGCGGTCGTCTCCCCCGTCAAGCAGGTTCTTGCCGAGGGCGGAAAGTTGCAAGCGGACCTGGGCGAGTTGCTCGGTTGCTTGCTTCTCGCTGCGATTGGACTCGGCAAGGCTGCGTTGGAGGGTTTGGTTCTGCCCTTGGAGATCGGTGATGATCTCCTGGAATTCCTCCGCGCTTGGCGCTTGAGCCACGCACACCTCGGCAGCAGCCAACAACCCGAGGGCGGTGGCAAGTGCTTTGAGATGGACAGTGGAGCGCATGAGCGTGGAGGAATGTAAAACCAGACGGACTATTTCTTACCGATACCGCCGTGAGTACGGAAGATACGGGTCGGTGCGAATTCGCCGAGTTTGTGGCCAACCATGTTTTCGGTGACGTAAACGGGGACAAATGTCTTACCGTTGTGGACCGCGAAGTTGTGGCTGACGAAATCCGGGGTGATCATCGACTTGCGGCTCCATGTTTTGATGGGCTTGCGGTCGGATCCGGCATCGGCGACGGCATCAATCTTGGCAAGGAGCTTTTGATCGACGTATGGGCCTTTCTTGAGGGAACGTGGCATAATTAAAGTGCGTTAAATGATTCGCTGGTGGATTACTTCCGCTTCGCCTTGTGGCGGGACTCGACGATGAAGACGCTGGTGGTCTTCTTCTTGTTACGAGTCTTCTGACCCTTC
>JBDSZP010000078.1:0-11385 GCA_039925065.1 Luteolibacter sp. | reverse complement strand
GGTGGTCCCGTGCGTACGATCGCCGGTGGATTAGCGGTTCCCTGCGGCGAAATCACGTTGGTGATTCCGGGCAGCCACACGGCCGCCATTTTATCGTAGCCGCCTTGATTCGGATGAACTCCTTCTGCCAAATCACTCGCCCCCCAGGCGGAATGCATGTCCACCAATGAAACCTGGTGCCCCAGCGAAACCTGATTGCTCACGATTCCCGGAAGGGCTGAGTTGAAAGTGACCTGCTGCGCTTCGAGGGTCGCGCTGTCCGTTCTGAGCGGTAGATTTGAAACGATGATCTTGGCAAACGGACGCCTTGCCGCGATGTCGGCGATCAGATTGGTCAGTCGCGTCGTCGCCGAGGCAGTACTATAATTCTGCGAGAAATCGTTGGTTCCTGCGAGCAGCAGCACCACATCCGGGTCTTCCACGGAATTGAGCCAGCCAGCGATATTGGTCTGGATCTCGTCAATTCTCACGCCGCCGGTGCCTTGATGATCGATGTCGGGCAAGGTCGGATTGCTTGCATCCGTATGGGTGCCGACAAAGTCCACATTGTAGCCTGCCGACGTTAACAAAGTATAGAGCCGGTTCCGGTAAGCGCCTGGAAGTGTGCCTGAGGTGAGCGAGTCACCTAATGGCATGATCCTTACGGGGGCTTCTGTTGCGCATACGGTTGCTCCAAAACTAGCGAGCAGGAGCATGCCACAGGCACGGAGGAGTAATTTAAACGATTTCATACGGGGGGGGATTTGGTGTTTTGTGAAAACGCGCCAAAGTTTACAAAAATTTGATCACCCCTCATCGGGGCAAATCATCAAATGTAACAATTGGAGGTTTCCAACCGAGGGACCTGCAGGGGGTGGGGGGGAGGGGGGAACAGTTAAACGTGCGGATTCAAGACGGAAACCGCACGTTAGGTCAAGAATTTTTTGGAAAGGGCCATTTCGTCCGGGACTTCTCCGGCGTTGCCCACAAACGAGCAATCACTTATGAAATCCTGAAAATTTCAAAAAAACCGGGATTGGCGGACCGACATGGAAAGTTGGATTGTCTCGGAACTGATGGCGCTCGACAAATGGAGCCTGCCCGGGCCATGGAAACCACAGGGCGACGCTGTCTTTCAAATGAGTTTGTTTTCGGGGAAATGGAATTATCCAAAGGAACTGCCGGTCGTGGAGCACCGGGAGGAGATCCTTGCCGCCGTCCGGGCACATCCGGTCGTCGTCGTCGTCAGTGAAACGGGATCGGGAAAAACCACGCAGCTTCCGAAAATGGTCGCGGAGGCGCTCGGTATCGATGGCGGCCGGATCGGCTGTACCCAACCACGGCGGATCGCTGCGGCCAGCGTCTCGAAGCGTGTGGCGGAGGAACTCCAAGTGCCGCTTGGCGATTACGTCGGCTACCAAGTGCGCTTCGAGGACAGGACTTCGCGCGAGACCCGCATCAAGTTCATGACCGACGGCATCCTGCTCGCCGAGACGCAGGGCGACCGGGACTTGAAACAATACGAAGCGCTCATTCTGGATGAAGCCCACGAACGCTCGCTCAACATCGATTTCCTGCTAGGCTACGTCCGGCGTCTGCTTGATCGCCGGAAGGACCTGAAACTCGTCATCTCCTCCGCGACGCTCGATGCGGGCTCGTTCTCGGAATTTTTCACGATCAATGGTGTGCCTGCTCCGGTGATTGAGGCACCCGGCCGGATGTTTCCCGTGGCCGAGTTTTTCCTGCCGCCCTTCGATGACGAGGATCTGCCGCAACACGTCGCCCGCGCCGTCGATTATCTCGGTGACGTCGAGCCTAACGGGGATGTTCTGATTTTCCTTCCTGGCGAACGCGAAATCCGCGAATGCGCCGATGTGCTGGACGGCCGCCAATACCGTGGCACGGAGGTCCTGCCGCTCTTCGCCCGCCTCGGACTCGGCGATCAGCAGCGCGTTTTCAATCCGGGAAACAAACGCCGTGTCATCCTCGCCACCAACGTGGCCGAAACTTCCCTAACGATTCCACGGATTGCCTGCGTGATTGATTCCGGCGTCGCCCGGGTCAGCCGGTGGAGTCCGGGAAAAGGCGTGCAGCGCCTGCAAATCGAGCCCGTCAGCCAGGCCAGCGCCCGCCAACGGAAAGGCCGCTGCGGCCGTGTGCGCGATGGGGTCTGCGTCCGGCTCTACGAGGAAACCGAACTCACCGAACGCCCGGAATTCACGGATCCCGAGATCCGCCGCAGTTCTCTAGCAGGCGTGATCCTCCGCATGAAGGCACTCGGCTTGCCGGAGATCGACGAATTTCCATTCCTCGATCCGCCAGCTCCCAAAGCCGTGTCCGAAGGCTACCGGACGCTACGCGAAGTCGGTGCACTCGATAAGGAAAAGCGCCTCACGGACTACGGCCGCCAGATGGCGCGGCTGCCCGTCGATCCACGTCTGGGACGCATGCTGATAGAGGCTCGCAAGGAAGGCTGCCTCGCCGAAGTTTTACCCATCGTCGCCGCGCTCGAATCAAACGATCCCCGCGAACGCCCGGCGGAAAAAGCCCGCGAGGCCGATGCCGCGCACGCCCGCTGGAAGGATGGCGACAGCGATTTCGTCAGCATCCTCCGCATGTGGAACGATCTCGCCCGCTTTCGCGACGAGCGCGGACGCTGGAAACGCAATGCCCTGCGGAAATACTGCGGTCCCACTTTCCTCAACGCCCGCCGCGTCATGGAATGGGCGAACGTCCGCGATGAACTCGCTGACTTGCTGGAACGTGAGTGGAAGTTGAAAATCGGCGGAATCAAGGAAGGGATTTCCTCGCCCGGCAGCTACTCCACCCTTCACAAGGCGCTCCTATCAGGAGTGCCGCGCCAATTTGGATTATGGGATCGGGAATCGAAATCCTACCGCGCCGCGAATGGCGGCTTCTTCGCGGTTTTTCCAGGCTCCGGCTTGTTCGGCATCCCGAAACGCTACGAGTGGGTGATGGCGATGGAACTCGTCGAAACCACCCGCCTGTGGGCGCGGCGTGTTGCTAAAATCGAACCGGAATGGGTCGAGCAAGTCGCGCCCCACCTGTGCAAAAGCAAGTATGGCGAGGCGCATTGGGACGAAAACCAAGGCGCGGTCTATGGCAAGGAAACCGTCATTTGCGGCGGCCTTCCGGTCGTCGCCGGGCGCCGGATTCATTACGGCCGGGTGGATGCGAAAGCGGCGCGAAACATTTTTCTGCGAGAAGGCATCATCGGCAATGGCCTGCGGAAGCGCTGCAAATTTCTCGATCACGTCATGGAAATGCGCGGCGAGATCGAAGCCATCGAACAGAAACTCCGCCGACCCGGCGGCCTCTGGAGCGACGAGGCGGTGCTGCGGTTTTACGAGGATCGCATCCCGGAAGATATCAACACCGCCGCAGCCTTCCACAAATGGCTGGAGAAGAATGAGGATTGCTTGATGTTAGGTGTCGCCGATGTCGTGGACGAGGATTTCGAAACCCTCGGACTGGATGGTTTTCCCGACACACTCCACCACGGCAGCGATGAATACACGCTCTACTACCACGCTTTGGCTGGAGAGCGCGACGACGGCGTGACCATCGGCGTGCACGTCGATCAATTGCCGAAATTTCCAGACTGGCTGCCCGCGTGGGGAGTCGATGGCGACCTCCGGGAACGCGCTGAAATCCTGCTGCGTTCGCTGCCGAAAGACTATCGCCGCGTCTGCCAACCGATCGGTTCCGTCGCGGAAGGATTTTCCGAGTTGTGGATGTTCGCACCCAAGGATCGGTCCATTTTTCAAGCTCTATCCGAATATGCCCGTGAACGCACCGAGGCCCACGTTCCTCCCGACGAATACGACGTCAGCAAGCTGCCGCCCGCACTCGTTACGAAAATCTGGGTCTGCGATGACGATGCCCAGGAGCTCGCGATGGGCACGGATGTCGCCGCCCTGAAACTCCAGCTCGCCGACCGCATGCGCGTGCGATTCGAAGCCATTGCCAACTCCGATATCGAGCGCAAGGGCATCCGCATCTGGGATGGCGAAAGCCTGCCGGAGCTCGTCATGACTCCCGGTGGTGCCGCTTATCCCGCGCTGGTGGACGAAGGGAAATCCGTCGGCGTCCACGCCTACACCTGCGCCGCCGAAGCGAACGAATCCCATCGCGCGGGCGGCGCGCGGCTGCTCTGGCTCGCCCATGCCGAGCAAGTGTCCTATCTCACGAAAAAGTTCCCGTTAGGACTGATGGCGAAGGTGGAAATGCCGCGCCTCGGTGTCGGCGGGACCTCGCTCGAATCCCTGATCCTGCTCGCCGCGGAGGGTGCGTTCGGCGGAGTTTTCCCAAGATCTCCGGACGAATTCCGCGCACTCACCGAACCAGCAAGAGGCCGCTGGTACGAAGCCGCCACCGTCATCGGAAAGAGTCTGGATGAAATTTTCGAAATCCTCCCGGAGATTCAGCGGTGGGTCGCCGCCAACCGCAAGGATCGAAACTACGGCGAGATCGCGGAAGACATCGAAGAGCAGCTCATCTGGCTCTTCCGTAAGAACTTCGCCTGGCGCGCCGGCTTCGCCAATCTTCGGGAATACCCGCGCCGACTGCGTGCCATCCGTTCCCGGTTAGACCGTTTGTCGTCGCTGCCCATCGTGAAGGATTTGGAAAAAATGAACCGTTTCCGCCGCCTCTGGCTCCCGTGGTTCAAACGCCACACCGCCAATCCCGAAGACCCGAACCTCTGGCCCGTCGGCTGGATGTTGGAAGAATACCGCGTCTCCCTCTTCGCCCCGGACGTCCCGCTTCAGGGGAAGGTTTCCGAGAAACGTATCGAGGAAATGCTTCTCCAAATATAGCGCAGGCATTCCTGCCTGTCCTTCCATCGTAACACAGACATTCCTGTCTGTTCTTCCGGCGCGACGAATCAAGAATAGGCAGGAATGCCTGTGCTACGTCCGAGTCAACCCAGAAAATACGAAATCGATAATATACCATACCTAATCAATAGTGAACATTAAAATTAAATAGGCATACTTACTAAATCCGACGCAAGTGGCACTCCTTTACGGAGCGGAATAGTATGGACCTTGACCCTATAATTTTATGATAACGAAGCTTAGTAATGGCAGTCGAGGTATATGCTTATCGATTCTGTATGTGTTAGTGAATGCCATGCCGCTCGCCGGGCAGACGCTGGCCAGTCCGGGATTTGAGGAGCCCTCGTTGGCGGCAAATGCCTTCCAATATCGTCCGACCGGCTCGGGCTGGTCCTTGCTTGGTTCCGCCGCCATTGCCCGGAATGGCAGCGCGTTTGGAAACCCGACGGCACCCGAAGGCTCGCAAGTGCTCGTTCTGCAGGGCTCTTCATCCGCCGAGCGGCCCGTGTGCTTCCCTTGGCCCGGTCTCTATCAATTGAAGCTGAAATCCGCGCAGCGGAATGGAAATCGGCAAACGTTCAAGATCACGCTGGATGGGACGCCTGTCAGCTATATCACACCGGCAGGCTCGAGCTTTACGGAAACCACCCTCACGGATATTTATATCCCTTCGGGGACACACATTCTCAAACTGCAAGGAACCAACCCATTTGGTGGCGACAACTCGGCTTTTGTCGATAACCTCATGATTTGTAAGAACCCAACGGTTCAGCAAATTGCGAATTCGGGTTTTGAGGCACCCTCCCTCACCGCGGATACTTTTGCCTACCGCCCGGAAGGTGCCGGATGGACGTTCGCTTCAGGCGGGGGTATCGCTCGAAATTGCAGTGCGTTCGATAATGCCACGGCTCCCGAAGGTTCTCAGGTGCTGATCTTGCAGAATGGCGGATCCGCCCAACGATCGGTGCGGTTTTCGAGTCCCGGAACCTACCGGATCGGGCTCAAGGCCGCCCAGCGATTGACCCAATCATCAGAGTGTGAAGGTGACGGTGAATGGCGCGGTGGTGGATGTCATCACTCCGTCCAATGGGAGTTTTGTGGATTATATCACCGCAGACTTTACGGTTACTGCCGGCGATAAAGTGCTACGCTTGGAAGGGACCAATCCACTGGGTGGCGACAACACGGCCTTCGTCGATAACCTGACGATTGAGAAGGTAAGGGCTCCGGAAAACTGGTCTTCACCGGCCACCTGGCCGAATGGCACGGTCCCTGCCGTAGGTTCGGCTGTGGTGATTCCATCCGGAAAAACCGTCATTCTTGATCAGGATATTGACGTCGATTCCCTCGTCGTTGCTGGCACGCTTCGTTTCGCTAGGAAAGACGTCAATGTGAGCGCGTGCGCGATTATCGCGGACGGCCCAGCGGCTCGAATCGAGATCGGTACCGAGCAAAACCGGTTCACCCAGCGCGCGCTGATTACACTTACCGGCGGCGTCTGCACCGCTCCGACGGCTTGCACCTGTTCGGTGGTCGGTCATGAAATGACGGACGGAAATGTGATGTCCGCCATCAATGGAGGCGTGTTGGATATCCACGGTCCCGACGTGGTGGGCTGGACGAAACTGAACGCAACCGTCCAGGCAGGTGGATCACAGATTCAATTGAACCAGCCGGTTTCCTGGCCTGTCGGTGCGGAAATTCTGATTACCGCCTCCACATCGGATTGGAACCAGTCCGAAAGCAGGCGGATTTCTTCAGTAACCAATGGCGGACTGACGGTGAATCTCACTGATCCGCTATCGTTTAAGCACGTCGGGACGAATCAAACGTATACCCGGCCTGGCGGGCGTAGTTGGAATCTGGACTTGAGGGCGGAAGTCGGATTGTTGAGCAGAAACATCACGATCCAAGGTGACGCAGCTTCCGTCACGACAGGATTCGGCGGGCATCTGATGATCATGAAATCAGGCTCCACGCTCGCCGGAGGTGAGGGCTTCATTCCCGGAGGACGGGGTCATATTGAGGGTGCTGAATTGTTCCGAATGGGCCGCAAGTCGGTGAAAGGCAAATACCCGCTGCATTTCCACATGCTGGGCGAAGAAGGAAAGGGCCAGTATTTCCGCAATAACAGCGTTCACCGGTCCTACAACCGGGCCATCGTGATTCATGCCTCCGACTCCACCTTGGTTGATGGAAATTTCTGCTATGATCACATCGGCCATGGATTGATGCTGGAAGACGGGGCCGAAAGGTTCAACAGGATCACTCGGAACGTGGTGGCGCTCACACGGAAACCAGCGAAAGGAGAGGAAGTCATTCCCTCGGATAATTCATCCAATTCGGTTCAAGTGCGCACTCCGGGTAGTTTTTGGCTAACCAATCCTAATAATATAGTCACCGGTAACATCGCCGCTGGCACCCCAGGCACCGGCATCTATCTGTTGTTTCCAACAAGTCCCGTCGGATTGGCAGCTTCGGATCCACGGTTCAAGGATCTGGAGCCAAGCAAGGAGCCGCTGGGGAAAATGCAGGGGAACACGGCCCACTCGAGCATGACGGGCATCGATCTCGGCGACAAACTGACTCCCGAGCATGACATCATCCGCAACTATGGTTGGAATAACGCGGGCGTGAAATACATCGAGGATGGCACGGCCTATGCGAACTCCCTTGGCATCTATGGGGGATTGTCTGCTGGCGGCGATCCCAGTAATGTCAGCTACCGAGGCTGGCGGCTTGCAGATAATAAATGGCACGTGATGCAGGCGAACAACTATTTGTTGGAAGATTCCCTCTGCGTGGCGGATACGGGTAACTCTTTGTTGCCGCCTGGCAGCGCGCGAATGTTTCACATCGTTTATGACGGTCCCGCCCGTTTCAAAAATAACCATTTGGTTGGGTTCAATAGGGAAGACACTGAGTTATTCAGAAATTCGGGAGCTTCTTTCAAACACACTAACCCGCTGCATGAAGGGTTCACCTTCGATCCTGCCGGTCCTCCCCATTCATCTTTGCTAGATTACAATATCAGAACCAGGCCTGGCCCCTTGGGGATCCAACCTCGGAGTTGGTCGATGGCCGTGTATGATGTGGATGGTTCCGTTTCAGGAAGAGCTTGCAGTACGATTATCTCCAATCATTCGTTCATGAGAACTTCTACGGATTACCGGCCGGCGAATTGGACGAACACATATCGCTCAAACCATCGCTTCGCCTACACGACCTTAGGAGGAGCAAATTATGGAACCGAATTTCCCGACATCACCGTAACGCGACAGAAAAGCGGAGAACCTGACGTCCCGTTGTATTACAGCCATTTGTTTGATTTTCAGATGGAGCTGCCTTTGATCGTCAACGAGGGCTATTTCTATAGCTATCAGTTTCACAGCGTGCCGTCCCAAAAGTCGTTTACGTATGGCATCGGAAACGTCAATGCAGGCGATTTTGTCAAAGTCCGGTTCCGCGACTTGGCCAGAATGGGGGGACTGAATCTGACACCATTTGGAGGAGTCTCTCTGGCGAATGTTAGTTCGAAGCAAGCGCTGGATGGTGCCGTGACCTCCGCGTATTTCAAAGACACCGCTACGGGTGATCTGTGGGTGAAATGGTTCGCAGTGTTTACGGGGGCTCAGCAAGAAACTCGTTTCAATGTCGCGTGGACAGGGAATGAGGCGGTCACGGTCGCGGATACAGATGGCGATGGAATGGGTGATTTGGAAGAAACGGTCGCCCTGCGGGATCCGCTCAAAGCGGAATTGCAGTTCGAATTCAACAGCCCGGTGAAAACTCCGCCTGATGGTTGGTCAACATACTGCGGCACTGGAGTCGAAAATGGAGCCGGCGAATTACAAATGCAGTCGTCTGGAATTGATCCGCAGATATACCGGCGAGATTTCCATTTTAACGGCTCTGAGGTGGATGCCATTCTTGTTCGCTACAAGTCCACGGCAAGTGGACGGCTTCAACTCTTTTGGGCGAACGAAGACGGTGACTTCGCTTCCTGGCGGCGTGCGGATACCGCTTTCTCCTACGTTGCCAATTCGGGCTACAAGATTGCTGTATTCAACTTGAAGGACCATCCGGAGTGGTTGGGCAAGCGAATCACGGGGCTGCGCGTGGATACCGTGAATGGAGCAGGTGCCACCACATGGATTGATTGGATTCGCAGTGCTGACGAAACTAGCGACATGGATGGCGATGGAACGGGGGATCTTGAAGAAGTCGCCGCAGGACGAGATCCCGCAAATTGTAGTGATCTGGCGTTTGAGTTCAACAAACCGATCGTCTCCGGTTCCTTCGATTGGAGCTGCGGTAACATTGCTCCCCCTGTTTCAAACGGCGCCGGCCAGGTAGTCCTGACAGCCACGACAGGGGATCCCCAATTTCGCCGGGATCGCCTTCAATTCCCGGGTTCAAAGGTCCCGACGCTGACCGTTCGTTACAAAGCTTCCGCGTCGGGTAGATTGCAGCTTTTCTGGAGTAGCGAAGATGGCGGGTTTTCTGGTGTGAGATCCTTGCTGGCAAGCTCGTCTTATGTTGCCGGGACGGACTATCAGATCGCGGTATTCAACCTTGCAGCAAATGCCCAATGGACGGGGAAACAAATTTCGGCACTCCGTTTTGATACCATCGGCGGTGCGGGGGATGTCACTTGGATTGACTGGATCCGTGCGACCGCTCCAGGAGTGGTTGCGTTGCGTGATGCCGTCGTAAAATCCGCGGCCCCCACCTTGCTGAAGCCGGACATTGGACTTGAATTTGATAGCAAGCGCCCCGGTTTGCCGGTCGGTTGGACGACCTCAGGGACTAAAAAGTGCATTGAGAATGGGAGCGGCTTCCTGCAGGTGAAATCGTCGGGGAATCATCCACTTGTTCGACGAGAAGATCTATCAATTGATGGAAGCGATGCAGAGGCTGTTCTCGTAAGGTATAAAGCCTCTGCTGCAGGGAGACTTCGCTTGAGCTGGTGGCAGGAGAATGGCGATGTCGAACCATCAGGATCGGTCGATTCGGAATTCTCATACGTCGAAAATACTGGCTATCAGATCGCTGTATTCAACTTGGCGAAAAATCCCCAATGGTCTGGCAAGCAGATTTCGGCCCTTAGCCTCAGAGCGATCGCGGGAGCCGGAGTCACGACGTGGATCGATTGGATTCGCACTGCGAACCGCAAAACCGACTTCGACGGTGACGGCATGGGAGACCTCGAAGAAGCTGCCAAATTTAGGGATCCATCAACAGCGAGAGATCTTGCGTTCGAGTTTGATAGCGAGTCATTGCAGGCGCCCGTCGGCTGGAGCTTGCGTGGTATTTCCAAGGCCAAGGAAACTGGTGGCGGAGCTCTGAGGGTGGTGTCCTCTGGGAAGGATCCTCAGTTGGTTCAAAGTGGAGTCCATTTTAAAGGTTCTGAGATCGAAACTCTGTTTGTTCGATACAAAGCGTCGGCAGCCGGGAAGTTGAAGCTTTACTGGCATGATCAGACCAGCGGGTTCTCTGCGAGCCAATGTGCTCTCGCCGATCGGAGCTATGTCTCCGGCTCCGGATATGAAATCGCGGAGTTCAATCTGGGAATCCAGCCGGGATGGTCAAAAAAAGTCATCTCTGGCTTGCGACTTGACCTAATCAACGGGGCAGACAATCAAACCTGCGTCGATTGGATACGCGCTGGATTTGGCAGCTATCCTCCGGAAGTACCTCGAAATTTGACGGGGTCCGGGGGTATCACCGGTCCGGATGATCTGCTTCGCAAAAACTACGAATCGAAGGTCAACGCATCGGGGGGTGAAGACGTCGCTCTCAGTTTTGACGTTCAGGACGGTGTTCACTACCGAATGATGGCGTCCCGCGATGGATCGCTTGGCAGCTGGGTGGAGGTGAATCAGTTCACCGCTGATAAAAACGAACGGATTGAAATGCTCTATTCCAGCAAGGAGCAGAAATTGTTCTACGAGGTCGTGATGGATACGCCTTGAGTCCGAGAAGCCAAGCGTGGGGAATCGAGAGGTCGAAACTTTCGGTTCCCCTCCCTCAGAACTTGTGGCAGATGCCGCCCGAACATTGGGGAGTGTTCAACCTTGCCCTGATCCCCTGCCATCAGGAGGATGGACGCCCTCGTCCATTCTTTCCAAAGCTCGCATCATCTGGGACTTGCCCTGTCCGAATAAGACGTGGGCGTCCAGCCTCCTTATTTTTCCGGATTCAGCCGGTTTGCCGCAGCTCCCTTTTCGGTCGGAATTCCTGCCTGTCGTTTCAAACGCTGAAGAACAGGCAGGAATGCCTGTGCTGCTTCGGCGGATCAGTCTTTCATTTCGTGCGGGTGCTTCATCAGGTGGGATTCGAGAAGCTGCTGCTGGTGGCGCTGGTTTTCCTCAGCTTTCTGCTGCTTGTGCATCTGCTGCTGACTCTGCTGCTTCCGTTTCGCCTTTGGATTTTTATCACTCATGGTCGTGGAGGTTGGACTTTCCGCCTCGATGGCAAGCCTGGCGACGGCGGGACCGCCAGCCGGGAATCTGAGATTCCGTTTCAACATCGCCCGTTTTCAAAC
>JBDSZP010000077.1:0-9988 GCA_039925065.1 Luteolibacter sp. | reverse complement strand
CTTGCCGGGGTGTGGCTACCGGGAGCCCTGGCGCGCAAGTTCGGCCGGGCGGCGGAGGGCTTTCCTGGCGTCATCACCTGCATGGAAAAGTTTACAATGAGGCGATCAAGCGCGCGGCGGCGGCGGCCGGGATCGGGAAACGGGTAACGAGTCATGCCCTGAGACATTCGTTCGCCACCCACTTGTTGGAGGATGGGACGGATTTGCGGACGATCCAGGAGGTCCTGGGGCACGAGGACATCACCACGACAGAGATTTATCTGCATGTGGCGACGGGCACGAATGGATTGGGGGTGGTGAGTCCGCTGGATCGCCTTTGATCTACCAGAAATCAATAATCGGAGTTCAACAATCGGCAATCCGGTGCTTGAAGAGGGATTGGCGGCTCGTGGAGCCTCGATGCCCCCTACTGCCGCGCAGCCCTAAGGAGAATGGATGCCCTCGTCCATTTTCCCAACTGCCAGGGCGGGTAACCGAAAGCGGGTCCTGTCCGGCAGTCATACCAGATTCCCCAAATAATATGACTCTGGGAATGGAGCGAGGGCCATCGAAATGCCCGAGGAGGAGCTTACGAATTCGCCGATTGAGAGCACGGAGCAGCGATAATCGCGGAGCTTGAAAAAGCTCCTGTTATTGCCTCCGCAGTTCTCTCCGCGACCTCCGAGACTCCGCGTTTCGTTTCGGTAATGACTTTTGGCAAACGGTCTCTCCGTTAGAATCCGGATCCCATGCCGCTGGTTTGATCGACAGCGAAGACAGGAACTCCATCCCATTGGAATTCCCAGTTCGGGAAGTCCTTGGTGATGCGGTCCCGTGAGGTTTTGGTGATGGGCTGGGTGGTGAAGAGAGGGAGGACCTTCGCGCCGTTCGAGCCGGTGCGGTATTCCACGCCCTTCTCCTCGACCATCAGGACGAAGCCCACCTTGCCTCCGGGTCTTTCTCCAATAGCGATGCTGATATCCATTTTTTGTCCCCGCCGCAGCGTGATCCAGTCCCCTTTCACCAACGGTGCGCCGGGAAGTGGTGATGGCGCGTCATTGTCAATCGCCTCGGAAGGCTTCCAATGATCCATAACAGACTGGCGCATGTCCGGCCAAGCGTTGATCAATTTCGGCTGGCTGTTGTTGAATACACTGATGTAGTCGTCCCCCGTGCCGAGGAAGCGAAATGTCATGTCGCGGTTGGTTGAAATACTTCCGTCATAAACCACCAGCCAGCCCGAAGGCTTCACCTTGTCAGCGACGTTGAAAAATTTAGGTCCGGCATCCGCGTCCGTGGTCGGTATGGCCAGTTGGGTGAGATAGAGCGCGTCGGGTGCCTGGAAGAATTTCCGAAAAGCGGCTTCGCGGAAGCCGTCTTTCTGGATCCTGATCACCCGGCTGGCGTAATCCTCAACGCCTCGCACATTGTAGCCCTCGGTGGGTTTGCCCTTCGCAGTTTGTTTGAAATCATAGAAGTGGCCGGGGAGCGATCCATCGGCGAAGGTGGTTCCAAACGGCGTCGTATGAACACCAAGTGCTGGTCCTACAGGGCCGGCATTATGTCCTCCAACCAGACCGCCAGGCATGCCAGTGCCGGGGCTCGGGCTTGCCAGATCCGGTATCGCTTGGCCTCCGTCGGCCATTTGATTTTGGATTTCCGGAACCGTGTAATCGGTGACGCCGGGTATGACGATTCTGTTCCTATCAACGTATGAAACAGGCATTGTCTGCTGGATCTGGGTTTTAATTTTCGTCTGCGTTTCCGCATGGGGACTTCCGCCAATGAAGGGCGGGGTCACGGTGGCGTCCGTGGGCGGATAGACCCACTTGTAGAGGAACAGAACGGCGATCAGGGCGAAGAGCCCATGAACGAGAAGGGAAATCGAAAACGCCCCAAGGCCGAGCCGTCGGACGACGGAAGGCTTCGTTTGCGGCGGCGACTGCGGGGAGTTTTGGGTTTTCATGGAGATATGGGGAAACGTGCGAGAACACGATTTCTTAGGTCCGATACCATGATGGAAATAACAGTCGGTGTCGATCTCCATTTCCGGGAAATTCCAAGGTCTCCACACGAGGGAGAAATCAGCGGAGCGCGACGGTGGCGCCCGCTCTGGATCACCCTAACGAATTTGGCATGTCCGATATCGGGCTCTTCCAAACGCGGAAAGGGAACACACACCCGCTCGTCTAGAGGCTGTCCGGGGTTCGCGGTTTACCTTACTCTTCCGAAGACAAGCTGAAGGCTTGAACTCCGGACAGAGTCAGGGACAGCAGCACTGAACTGCTGGAAACCCCAATTCCTCTCTGTGACCTCCCTCTTCCCTCCTTCCTCCGTGGTAAAGCTCTCTGCAGAAATCCCTCAACGCCTACTTAGAGCCTGTCCCAAAATCCGGTGATTTCAGTTTGAATTTCTGCCGACCTTTTTCTCGGAATTGACGGACTCGATTCGACCTTCGATCACGGTATTTTTGATGAATTCGTCCGCCGAAAGGTGTGTTCCAAAGGTTTTTCTCTGATCGCTAGGCATGGCAAGGCATCGGTTTCTCTGACCGATGCTTTTTGGTTCGTAAGTCTTCCTTCGCCGGTGGGCGTCAGGCTGCTTCGGATTCCTGTCGCTCGATTTCCTCCGATTGGCTGCGCTGCTCGAGGCGAGCCAGAACCCAAAGATTGTGACTCAGGACGGCCCATCCAACCATTAACTCACGATGCGCGATGCCTTTCGCGCGGGCGGGTTTGCCCATGAAGTCGCGAATCAGGATACTGATCCGTGCTTCGGTTCCGGCACGGCGCTTGAGTCCTTCGCGCATGCCGGGTTCGTTCTCTAATCGACCTGCTAGATCGATGGCGTTGCGTGGACATAGCCCGCTGCGGATTCCATGGGTTTCTAGAAATTCTTCGTTCGCGACGCTGTGCAGCGCGCGGTCGCCCCAGACGTTGCTAACGGGTAGGTGCTGCTCGCTGACAAGTCGTGAGATGGCGGGTTGTATCTGTTTGGCATCGCTGGTTTTTTCTTTCTCAAGGAGGTAGTCAGCGATGAATCCTTCACGGGTTTCTCCGAGCCAGAGGTTGTTGCCGAACTCGACTTCGGCGTTGCTTTTGCCGCGCACAATGACTTGCACGTCGGGATCGTAGAGGCTGAGGATTTTATCTTTGTTGGGCAATTTGCGTCCGCCTATGATGCGCTCGTGGGCTTGCTTGATGGCGGCGGGGAGCTGGTCGAGGATGCCTTGGATGCGTTGGCTGATTTGCTCGATCCGGCCGTGTGTTAGATCGATTTCGTGGCTGCGGGTGGTGAGGAGGTCGAGGTGCTTGCGGGCGTGTTTTGCGATGCGTTTGGAAAGGGATTTCATTTCCCGAAGGACGCCTTTGCGATGTTTGGTGCCGTCTTTGGTGCGGTTTTTGGCGGTCATTTTCATACACAAGGTGTTCATGTCGCTGAGGAATTCGAGCGGTTCCTGAGGCATGCGGTGACGTAGTCCTGCGCGGCGAATCAGCACGGTGGCTTTCATAAGGGTGCGTGTGACATCGCGCAGGAGCACCCAGTCGACAGGGAAGTGGATCGGTGCTTTCAGACAAGTGCTATCGAAGAAAATGTCGTCAAAACCAACCGGATGTTTCAATCCGAAAGGGGCGGGATCCGCACCGGCAGCAGGAGCGGCGAGCAGGGAAATGAGCTTGTTGTTGATGCGCCTCAGTCCTGCTTCGTCGATCCAGCGGGAGAAACGATCGCTGCTGCTTTTGGCGAAAACCTTGATCTTATTGACGCGGCCGATTTGCAAAAACCACTGGAGAAGCGGGCTGTCGGCGAGGCGGGTGCAAAACTCGCGATGATCCATCTCCTTGAAGTGACGGGCGATGTTGCTGCGCAGGGCGAGGACGCTGTTGCGGCAGAAATTCTCGGTTTGTTTGGCGCTTGATGTTGCCAGATCCAGGCCATGCCGTTCCATGGCGAGCGTGATGAATTCTTCCTCCAGGCCTGAAGCGATGAGGATTTCATCGATGCGAACGAAGAGCGCACGCTCCTCCCGATACTCCTTCGGGCCGAAAACTTGAGGAAGATCTGGACGAAGGAAAGGTTGATAGGTGAAGCTGGGCACGGTTCGAGGTTCTTGGATTAGTTGTGGTAAACCAATTTATAGACCCCGAATTTCGGGCATGGGAGACAAATTCGTCTCTCATGCCTCTTTTCTAACGACCTACAAGCCATACGCCACCTAGATGCCGCGCTGTGGGACAGGCTCTACTTAAGAGCATGGACGTCTCGTCCATGCGAAGGGACGAGACGTCCCTTCCCCTTACGTCTCACCGTTCGATGGTGAAGCCCGTGCAGTTTTCCAACAGCGGGATCTTTCTAGCAATCAGATTCTTGATGTGGTGGGCAACGTTGGATTCCTCGGCAATTTCCTTGATGAAGGATTCCACCTCATCGGGTGCCCCCATGACCTGCATTTCGACGCTGCCGTCATCGAGGTTTTTCACCCAGCCACAGACATCGAAGCCGCGGGAAAGATCCTTGACCGTATAGCGGAAGCCGACGCCTTGGACGCGGCCCTCGAAGATGACTTGTTTGGCAACCATGGGGAAAGACTACGATCCGCTCAGCGCTTGCCGCCTTCTTTGAAGGGATTCGACTCGAGGGCGGAAGTCTTCACACCAAACACCTGCTCGAAGGTTTTTCCGGGCAGGAGATTATAGACGATGGGCGCGCTGCGTTTGCCTTCCGCATCGTAGAGATAGACGACGAGTTGCACGGGCATTTCGGTGACGCCGTCCTTGGCCAGACGTTTGACCCGGGCATCATACATTTTTTCCTGCACAAGCTGGCCGGTTTTCTTGTGGTAGCCGTAGCTGACCTTGAAAAGCTCATTGCCCTGACCGTCGGAAATCCTACAGCCAAGTGGATTCTGGTTAGAATCCATTTTATAAATGGTGAGCATGGTCAGCACACCATTTGGAGAAAACGTCTTTTTCGTCAGCGTCCGGCTGTCCGGGCTGCGCATGAACATGGAACGCGAGCCATCCTCCTGGCGCATGACGCGGACGTTCGGGCCTTCCACGCCTTCGAGGTCACCTGCGCGGCAGAAAGGCATTGAGACCAAAAGTCCGGCCACGAATACACAGATTTTCCAAGTTGCCAGCGAGTTCATAAGGCACAAGCTATGCGCCACCGGCGGACGCTGCAAGCTGCCATTTGACGATGATTTGGAAAACACGAAGAGGCCTGCTCGATCTCACGCAAAGAGCGCGCGTGATGGGAATTTTGAATGTGACGCCGGATTCGTTTTCGGACGGCGGGGAGCATTGTGACGTCGCCAACGCGCTTTCACATGCCAGCGAAATGATCGGGGAAGGAGCCGAACTCATCGACATCGGAGGTGAATCGACGCGGCCCGGCGCCTTGCCGGTTCCGGCGGATGTGGAAATCGCGCGCACGGCTCCGGTGATCGCCGCGCTGCGGGCGACTTGGGACGGGCTGATTTCAATCGATACAATGAAAGCCTCCGTCGCGAGGGCGGCGCTCGCTGCCGGGGCGGATATCGTGAACGACGTGAGCGGGCTGCTGGCCGATCCGCAAATGGCGGAAGTTTGCGCGGCAAGCGGTTGCGGCGTGGTGGTGATGCATCGGCAAGGCGATCCGCTGACGATGCAGCGGGCACCCCGCTATGCCGATGTGGTTGCGGAGGTCAGCGCTTTTTTCGAGGAACGATTTGCCACGCTCACGGCGGCGGGGATCGATCCCGAGGCGCTTTGTTTCGATCCCGGAATCGGCTTTGGAAAAAACCTGGAACACAATCTCGCTCTGCTGCGCGGGCTGGCAGGACTAACCACAAACGGGCGGCCGCTCCTGCTAGGAATTTCCCGCAAATCCTTCATCGGGAAAATTCTCCACAGCCATGATCTCGCGATCCGCGAATGGCCGACGGTGGCGATCACTTCGTCAGCCAGAGAAAGAGGAGTGATGCTGCACCGCGTGCATTCCATCCGGATCAACCACGAGGCGCTGCGGATGACGGAAGCTATCCTCGGTGCGGAGGTCTGATCGAACATCGAACATCGAACATCGAACATCGAACATCGAACGTTGAGATGAAGAGAAGTGAAGAGCCACTATCAGCAAGTGATATACCGCCACGCATGATGATTTGTGGATTTGTCAACGCTGGCGATGCCGTTGGTTCGCTGTTTGACTTGGACTGGGTGCAGCCTGCTGCCGCTTTGCGTGAGCCAGCCTGCTGGCCGCGACGGCTCGCAGCGGGCTGCGTGACCGAAAGCGGCAGCGGGCTGCACGCAGTCCAAAGCTTCGCGTCACCCGAATCACAAATCCTGATGCGCGGCAGTATAATCAGTTCTTCGGCGCAGTCGAAGGCTTCGGCGCGACGGCGAAACGGTATTTCGCGATCGCATCGACGATGCCTCCGGCGACAGCATTCTGATAGTCCGGATTTTCGATCAACCGCGCTTCGTAAGGATGCGTCATGAAGCCGCCTTCAAGGAGGATCGCAGGATGGGTGACGCCGGAAAGCACACTGAAGCGCGCACGCTTGATGCCGCGATCGAACGTGTTTTTCCCGAGGCGGCGGAGGATCGAGCCGTGAACGGAAGTGGCGAGAGCGATGTTGGCGGAGTCATGCTCGTTTCCGACACGGGTCTGGTCGTCGGACGGTTTCCAATCACTGCCGTAGTGGGCAACGCTAGGAGGTGATAGAGTGAACGTCTCGATACCGCGGGCGGAGCGGTTGCCCGAGTTGAAATGGATGCTGACGTAAACGGCGTTTTCCTTCACTGCATTCGCGAGATCGACACGCTCCTGAAGCGAGAGGTAGTTGTTGCTTTCCCGCGTCATCACGACCTTGAAGCCCTTCAATTGAAGCTGCGTCCTAACGATTCCAGCGACCTTGAGATTGTAGTCCGACTCGTTACCCAATGCATTCGTGGCTCCGGGATCCTTGCCGCCGTGGCCGGGATCGAGAATGACGGTTCGGAAATCGCCGGCGTTCTGGATGAAATTCGGCCGCAGGACGGGATCGATGAGTTTCGCCAGATCGACGCGTGAGACGTAGGCTTTGTCACCGACCATGGAAACGGGATTGCTGAAGACAAACTTCACGTTGTTCATCAGGCACTCATTGCCGCCAGCGTTGAGCTTCATCTCCACCTTGGAATTTTCGAGAACGATGTTTGCGCCCGAGCGCGACAGCTTCGTGAAGTTGTAGAATTGCTTGATGCTCTCGACCGAGACGTATTCGCGACCCTCGATTTTCGCAATATCCCAGCCACCTGTCGTCGCGGCGGATATGATGGGTGCGAGGCCCATTGCGAGCAGCATCATGAAGGCAAAAGCGCGCCTTGAGAAGGCGGGCGATGAGGAGAAATATTCCATTCTTGAAGAAATCGGCACGGGTTTGAAGACGATTTACCAACTATAAAACCGGATGACAACCGGATTTGTCGGTTCGGGAAATTGGCGGCATCTTGAAAAAACGACACACTAAACGCTGCGTCTTCCCTGCATCGCACGCATCAGCGTGAGTTCATCGGCATGCTCGAGGCCTCCTCCCGCAGGCAGGCCTTGGGCGATCCGGGTAAGCCGGCAATTCCGTCCCCGCAACATTTCCACCAGATAATTCGCGGTCGCCTCCCCTTCCACATCGGAGCCGAGCGCGAGAATGACTTCGATTTCCTCCGGTGCTTCATCGATCCGCCGCAGCAGCGACGGGATGCGCAGATCTTCCGGGGAAACCCGATCGAGCGGCGACAATTTCCCGCCGAGGCAATGATAGAGTCCGCGAAACGAGCCGGAGCGTTCGAGCGGCAGCACGTCCGTCGCCTGCTCGACGACGCACAAAATCTGCTGGTCGCGCGCCGGATCATCGCAGACATCACAGCCAGCCTCCGTCGCGAAGAACCCGCAGACGCGGCACGGACGGACGGCTTCCTTCGCGTTTAGTAACGTCTTGGCCAGCATGGGAGCATCCGCCTTCGGGCTTTGCAAAAGCCACACCGCGATGCGCTCGGCACTGCGCGGGCCCACGCCCGGCAAGCGCTTCAGCTCCCCGACGAGTGCCTTGACGGGTTCCGGAAAATCAACGCGTTTCATCCGATGGGACTTCTATCATTTCATCGCAAGCCATCTGGTGGCGGCCCGCATAAACCAACGCACAAATGCCGGACCACAGGACAGCGACGAAAGCCGCCGCAATTTCCGGCTCACGCGCCGCCAGCGCGAGCACCGGAGCCCAGCCCATCACCAAAACCGTCGCCGTCACCCAAAGCACCACCCGCCGCCAAGTGCCGGACACGTTGAGAATCGCCAGTGAAATCCCAAACGCGAAAAACAACGCCACCAGCCAGACCACCGGCGGCGGCAGCGATTTAGGGAAGTCCTTTCCTTCCGACAGCCACTTTGAAATCACCGCATTCAGGTGATCCAAAATGCCCAATGCGTGCAGCCCCACCGCAAGCACGATGGACAGCGAGCCGATCGCAGCGGCGGGCACCAGCACATGGCCGGGCGGGCGCGGACGAGGTTTTGCGGATATGGGTTTGATCGCTGGCATTGATTATTTCCTCATGAAACTTTTCCCACTTGGAGGCCCGATTCAGGGGACATCGCGCAGAGCAAACTCCGCGCAGGCCATTCTGTCAACTGGCGGCCAAAGGACCGGCGGAATCTACCGCCAATGCCCTGAAGAGGTTTTTGGACCGCCAAGACTCCAAGTGCGCCAAGTTAAAGAGATGGAAAATCGCGATTGGTGGTGAGTAAAGAGGAAGAGTTTTGCTCCCAAAAAACAGCTTCTTCTTCGCGTTCCTTGGCGAACTTTGCGGCTTGGCGGTTCAAATTTTTCCATCATTAGAAAAATCCATCCGGGACCGGCTCGGTCTCGTGGATGCGGCCGTAGTCCACCTCGAGGAGGCCTTCCTCATGCTCGGTGTAAATTTCCACGAAACGGTGGCCGAAGCGCACGTCGCTCCAGAGATAGCTTTCCTGACTCTGCACCGAGGCCTGGATGACCGTGTCGATACAGACGATGGACGTCATGAATCGGGTCGCGGATGTCAGCAACTGTTCCGGTGTCACGCCGTAAAGGGGGCTCTGTTCGTCGATGAAATGCCGGATCGTCAGCGCGGAAGGAAACGTGATCACCCGGTCGAACTCCAGCTTCAGCGTGTAGAAGCGGCGGGCGTCGTCATCCTCGTCGATCCGCTCCTTGCGCACCATCATCAGGCGGAATTGTGCCTCCACCATCGGCTGGTGGTGCAGGTTTGCCACGCGAATCTGCAAGGCCGGCCTGCCGTCGAAATTTGAAATCACCATCTTCCGACTGAACAACAGCCGCGCCATCGGCCGTGAAAACCGCACAAAAATGAGGCCCGTCACCACTGCGGTGAAAAACATCCCGACGATGATCTCGACGGTGGTGAAAACATCGCCATAGAGATTCGCCGGATAGAGATGACCGAAGCCGACGGTCGAAAGTGTCTGGACACTGAAGAAAAACGCGCTCGCAAACGACCCGGACCTCATCTCCGCGATGCAGTTTCCGCCAAGCAGATAGATCGATGCAAAAACAACGTTGATTGCCAAATAGACCGTCAGCACGGACAGCGCGAAACATGGCCAACTCAACGAGAGGATCGTTCGATAGAGATCGCGCCACCCGGTCTGGCGCGAGTTCGTACGCAGGAACTCGATGTTCCCGGAACGGATGGAAATCGCTTGTGGCGGACGTTTCATGCAAGTTGTTTGCCAGATCGGACTCGCAGTGGCCAGCCTTCAGGCTCGACGTTTGCTGCCTGTGATCGATGGCAGACGTTGCCGAAGCTTGATGGCGGTGGATTTTGAAGGCACCGCGAATCTTGCGAATTTTTAAGAGGCGTGGGAACGTTTCGTCCCACGCATGAACGAGACGTCCACGCCCCTTATGGGATGCGGCAATTATTCTGACGAAAACTGCGGAATGATGCCAGTTCAAGATAGAGGTAGGAACGGGGCTTTCGCCCCGCTC
>JBDSZP010000076.1:0-16200 GCA_039925065.1 Luteolibacter sp. | reverse complement strand
ATGTGGAAAAATCGATACCACCACCTTCTTCGGTGCTGATCAGACTGAGATCTTTTTCCACCAATTGGACGACGACCGGGATGATCTTGCGGTTTTCCTTCCTGTCCACGAGCACGCTGATGGATTTCACGCTGCCGATGCGGACGCCGCCGAAACGCACGTCGGAGCCGACCTGGAGGCCATACGCACTTTTGTCAAAATAGAGGAGGATGTCGTGAGTCCTTTTGAAAAATTTCCCCGCCCCGAACAGGACGATGGCGACGCCGGCGATGATCAAGCCGATGAGTGTGAAAATGCCGATGACGGTGGGATTGGCTTTCTTGCTCATGACGGTGGCGTGTGGGATGGCTCCCCGTCCTCGCCGCGGCGGAGGAAGAGGCGGACGGCGGAATTCTCAGAGTGGTCGCGGAGTTCGGTGGGATTACCGGTGGCACCTTGGGTGCGTGTTGCAGTATCGAGGAAGATCGAGTTGTTCGCTATCGCAAAAATGCTGGCCAGCTCATGGGTGACGATGACCACGGTGGAGCCGAGGCTGTCCCGCAGGCGGAGGATGAGGTCGTCCAGGCGGCGCGAGCTGAGGGGATCGAGACCGGCACCCGGCTCGTCGAGAAACAGGATGTCCGGATCGAGTGCCATGGCGCGGGCAATGCCGGCCCGCTTGTTCATCCCACCGCTGATCTGCGCCGGATAATAATCCTCGTAGCCGGATAGACCGACGAGTGAAAGTTTGTAGGAAACAAGGTCGCGAATCGCCTTCGGGGAAAGTTTGGAATTTTCCTCAAGCGGCAGGGCGATGTTTTCCGCGAGAGTTAGCGAAGACCACAACGCGCCGGACTGGTACATCACCCCGATGCGACGGATGAACTTGCCGCGGTCCGAAAGATCAGTCGCGGTGAAGTCCTCGCCCCCGTAAAGGACGCTGCCCTTCGTGGGTTCCTGCAGGCCGATGAGATGTCGGAGGAGCGTGCTTTTCCCGCAACCGCTGGGACCCATGATGATGAAGATGTCCTTCTCCATGACCTCGAAATTCAGGTCATGCATGACCACGAACGATCCGAAAGCCATCGTCAGATCACGCACGGTGATTTTGGCTTTGGCAGGAGGATTTTCGGGAGAAACGGCCATGGGTCAGATATCGAGCACGGTGAAAATGGCGGCGAATGCGGAATCGAGAATGATGATGGCGGTAATGGAGGCGACCACGGCGCGGGTGGTCGCCTCGCCGACAGCTGCGGAAGAATTCCCAGCGTGCATGCCTTGCAAACAACCGCTCATCGCGATGATCGCCCCGAAGAAAAAGCTCTTGAAAACGCCGAGCGAGGCGGTTGTCAGACTGACGGACGCGAGCGTTTCATTCCAAAAAAGCACCGGCGGAATGCCCACCGCCGCGCCAACCAACATTCCGCCGAGAATCCCGACCAGGTTCGAGTAAACCGTGAGGATGGGCATCATGAGGATCAGCGCGATCAACCTTGGGAGCACGAGAAAATCGAAGGGGTTGAAGCCGAAAGTGCGCAGGGCGTCGATTTCCTCGTTCGCCTTCATGCTGCCGAGATGGGCGGCGAATGCGGCACCGGTGCGGCCGCTCATGATGATGGCCGTCATGACGACGCCCATTTCACGGACCATGGCGATCCCAACCAGATCCGCAACATAAAGGCTGGCACCAAAATCCGTTAACTGGACATTTCCCACAAATGCCAGAATCATACCTATCAGAAGACTGATCAACGAGACTATGGGCAATGCCTGGGCTCCGCATTCTTGGACGATCACCCAAAAATCGCGCCAGCGGAAACCCGCCCTACCGGTGAAAAACCGACCGAGTGACAGCACCCCCTGCCCGGTGAATTCGGCGAGCGATAGGATGTCCTGCCAGACATGGATTGAAAATTTACCGAGTTTCCTGATTTCGGATGACTCCGCGGGTTTGCTGCGGGCAATGCTTTCTTCGGGCACGGCGAGGGCAAGTTCCATCAGACCAAGGAGATTCGGAGGAAGACCGTCGAGCGTTGGTTTTGCATTTTCATCCTCCGCCGTCTCCACGCTGCGGAGGTGGGCGAAAATGAAGGCGGGCAGGGTGGAATCGAAATCACCGAGGTTTTCCGTGGAGTATCGGGACGCTGCCTGATCCGGTGCCTCGCCTCGGACTTCCACCGGCGGTCCGTCGCGCTGCCAATCGCCGGATAGCTCCAGCACCACCTGATCGCCGTTCCGCGTCCAACTTGCGCACGGTGGAGGTGCTTCTTTCGATGGCATTCCTAAACATGCCCGAAAAACTGCCAGAAAACAAGCTTGGGTTTTTCGCTCAGGGGTTCGCGACGGCCTGAAATGCGGCGATTTCGCGGCGGCACCGAGCTTCAATTATCAAAGATACCGCGCATTTTTTGATCAGGTTTCATTTCAAGGAAGTCGGAGTCATGGGTGATGCATACCCAAAGGGAAACTCCTCATGATTGAAAAACCACACTCCCGCACCTTGATGGATGGATGCGAAGCCGCGGCCCACGTCGCCTACCGCTGTTCGGAAGTCATCGCCATTTATCCGATCACTCCGTCCTCACCGATGGGGGAATATTCCGAGCAATGGGCGGCGAAAGACGTGCCCAACATTTTCGGCGACGTGCCACGGATCATCGAGATGCAATCGGAAGGCGGCGCGGCGGGAACGTTGCACGGCGCACTCCTCACCGGCGCGATGGCCACCAGTTTCACCGCCAGTCAGGGCCTGCTGCTGATGATTCCGAACATGTATAAAATCGCCGGGGAACTCACGCCCACCGTTCTGCACATCGCCGCGCGGAGTCTCGCCACACAGGCGCTTTCGATTTTCGGCGATCACTCGGATGTGATGGCCGCGCGCGCGACCGGCTATGTGATGCTTTTCTCAAACTCGGTGCAGGAGGCGATGGATCTCTCGCTCGTTTCGCACGCGGCCACCTTGAAGAGCCGGATTCCGTTCATGCACATTTTCGACGGCTTCCGCACCTCGCACGAGATCCAGAAGGTGGAAACTCTCGATGACATGGACATCCGTTCCCTAATCGATGACTCGTGCGTCCGCGCCCACCGTGACCGGGCGCTGAACCCGGACCGCCCGAGCCTGCACGGCTCCGCGGCGAACCCGGATGTCTATTTCCAAGGAAGGGAAGCAGTGAATCCCTTTTACAACGCGCTGCCGGTGATCGTGCAGGAAACCATGGACCGCTTCGCGAAACTCACGGGCCGCGCCTATCACCTCGTCGATTACGAAGGCGCGCCCGATGCCGAACAAGTCACCGTGATCATGGGCTCCGGCGCGGAAACCTGCGCGGAAACAGCGCTCCATCTGAATGCGAAGGACGGGCGGAAAACCGGCGTGCTGAAAATCCGGCTCTATCGCCCATTCCCCTCCGAGGCATTCCTCGAAGCGCTGCCGAAGACCGTGAAATCCATCGCCGTGCTCGACCGCACGAAGGAACCCGGTGCCACCGGTGAGCCGCTCTATCAAGACGTGATCACCGCGCTTTCGGAAGGCATCGACGTGGGATTGATCGACAGTTTCCCTAAAGTCATCGGCGGACGCTACGGATTGTCCTCCAAGGAATTCAGCCCGGCGATGGTGAAGGCGATCTACGACGAACTGCTGAAATCCGCGCCAAAAAACCATTTCACCATCGGCATCAACGACGACGTCACGCACACCAGCCTGGTTTACGATCCCACCTTCCAGCTCAGCGATCCGCAGACCTCAGCCGCGATTTTCTGGGGCCTTGGCTCGGACGGCACCGTCGGGGCTAACAAAAATACGATCAAAATCATCGGCGATCTCACAGACCTGAACTGTCAGGGCTATTTCGTCTATGATTCGAAAAAGGCTGGAGCCCACACCGTCTCTCACCTGCGCTTCGGGCCAAACGAAATCCGCCGGCCCTATTTGATCGAAGACGCGTCGTTCGTCGGCGTCTCGCAGTTTCCGTTTCTGGAAAAATTCGACATCCTCGAGCGCGCCGCACCAGGCGCCGTTCTGCTCATCAACGCACCGCTCGCGCCGGAGCATGTCTGGAACAGCCTGCCGCAGGAAGTCCAACAGGCGATCATCGGAAAGGGCATCAAACTCTACACCATCGATGCCTACAAAGTCGCCCGAGAAAGCGGACTCGGCCCACGCATCAACACCGTGATGCAGACATGCCACTTCGCCCTATCAGGCATCATCCCGCTCACCGAAGCGCTGGAAGCCATCAAGGGTGCGATCCGGAAAACCTACGGCAAACGCGGCGAGGCGATCGTCGCAAAAAACTGCGATGCCGTGGATGCCTCACTCGCCAACCTCCATGAAATCCCCGTCCCCGCCGTGGCAAAATCGGCTCACCGAATGCTCGCGCACATCCCGGACGACGCGCCGGATTTCCTCCGTAACGTCACCGCGAAGATGCTTTCCGGCCGTGGCGACGAGCTGCCCGTCTCCGCCCTGCCGCCCGACGGCTGCTGGCCGAGCGCGACGACGCGTTGGGAAAAACGCCGGATCTCGATGGATGCGCCGAAATGGGAACCTGATCTTTGCATCCAGTGCGGCAAGTGCGTGATCGTCTGCCCACACTCGGTCATCCGCGCGAAACTCCTAACACCCGAATCGTTGACTGCGGCACCGGAGGGTTTCCTCAGCATGGACGCGAAGTTCAAATCCGCGCCCGGCCAGAAATTCACCATCCAGATTTCCAGCGAGGACTGCACCGGTTGCACGCTGTGTGTGGAAGCCTGCCCGGCCATCAGCAAGACGGACAAGGATTTCAAATCGCTCAACATGCGCTCTATCAACGACACGCTGGAAAGCGATCGCGCGCATTGGAAATACTTCACCGAACTGCCGGACAACCTCGGCGTCGTGATCAGCGAAACGGCCGAAGCCGCCGCGAAAATGACGATCAAGGACGCGATGCTGCGCCAACCCACTTTCGAGTTTTCCAGCGCCTGCTCCGGCTGCGGGGAAACCGGCTACCTGCGCCTGATGAGCCAGCTCTTCGGCGATCGCGCGGTGATCGCAAACGCCACCGGGTGCTCGTCGATCTACGGCGGCAACCTGCCCACCACCCCATGGGGCACCGACAAAAACGGCCGCGGTCCGGCTTGGGCGAACTCGCTTTTCGAAGACAATGCGGAGTTCGGTCTGGGCATGCGTCTGGCACTCGATCACCAATCCCGCCACGCGCTGAATCTCCTGAAACAGCTCGCTCCCATCATCCCCGAAGAACTCACCGCCGCCATCGAGGCGAACTATTTCAACACCACCGAAGGCGACATCGCCAAACAACGCGACCGCATCGCGATGGTGAAATCCATACTCATCTATCATCGAACAGATCCGTTGGTCGCGAACCTCGTCACGGTCCTCGATACCCTCGTCCGCCGCTCGGTCTGGATCGTCGGCGGCGATGGCTGGGCCTACGACATCGGCTTCGGCGGACTCGACCATATCCTCGCTTCCGGTGAAAACGTGAACATCCTCGTGCTCGACACCGAGGTTTACTCAAACACCGGCGGCCAGGCATCCAAGTCCACCCCGCTGGGCACCAATGCAAAGTTCGCCACCAACGGCAAGACCACCTATAAAAAGGATCTCGGCATGCTGGCGATGAGCTATCAGAATGTCTATGTCGCCTCCATTGCCCTCGGCGCGAACGATACCCACACCCTCCGCGTCCTTCAGGAAGCGGAAGCCTATCCAGGCCCGTCGCTGATCATGGCTTACAGCCCCTGCGTTGCCCACGGCATGGATATGGTGCGCTCGTTGGATCAGGCGAAACTCGCTGTCACCTCGGGCCACTGGCTGCTCTACCGTTACACGCCCGCAGCAGACCGCCGCTCGATGGGCAAACTGAAGCTCGATTCCAAAGCGCCGTCCGCGTCCCTGGCCGAATATCACGCCGGAGAAAACCGTTTCAAAATCGTCGCCAAGACGCATCCGGACGAAGCTGCGGAATATCTCAAGCGAGCCCAGAACGCCGTGATCGCCCGCCGCAAACGCTACGAATCACTCGCCGACTTTTCAAAAATCGAAAATGAGGAATCCGAGTGATACCAGATCGCGCTGTGGCCTCTTCGCTGGAAGACCCCCTGAAGGGTTGGACTACGGACGAAGAGGCGCGATTCTGACCACTTGGTTACACGCCACACCTCGACTCATTCGGATCCATGGCGTATGGACACCAGATGCCTATATGGCGTCCCTGAATAATCGCACGTGAACTGTTCATCCCGCTCACGCCACCAACAGCCCAAATCCATGAAATCAAAAAACATTCTAAAGCCTTCATCCATGCGGAGCTTCGCCATGACCGCCGCGCTTGCCGCCGCGTTCAGCTTGAGTCCTGCGATGGCATCGAGGCAGCCGGACCTCGACGGTGACGGCATCCCGAATCTGACCGATCCCGACGTGGACGGCGATGGAATCCTCAATGGAGCGGATCGCAATGTGGACGGAGGCATCTGCAAAAGAGGACCCTTCAAGGGCAAATACGTCGGCGACCATCTGGCAAATGACGACCCTAACGAACTCGATATCGACGCCGACAGACTGAAGGATAATTCCATCAATGAACTCGATATCGATGGCGACGGCAAAGCGGATGACGCGGCGACCGAGAAAGACATCGATGGCGATGGCCGAAAGGATAATGCCGAAGTAGAAAATGACATCGACGGCGATGGCATCAATGACGATAAGGCCAGCGAACTGGATATCGATGGCGACGGCCGGGCGGACGACTCCCCGGAGGAACTCGATATCGATGGCGATGGCTTGGCTGACAATTCTCCGGACGAACTTGATATCGACGGCGACGGCATCTACGACGACGATACTGCGGAACACGACATCGATGGCGATGGCCACGACGATGCTACCGATGACGATACCGATGGCGACAACAGCCTCAACGGAGAGGACGATGATTGTGACGGCGACGGCAAAGATCGCGCTGACGACAACGACGACGACGGTGATGGAATCAAGGACAGCCAGGATGCCGACGACGACAACGACGGAATCGATGACGGTGACGAAACCGGCGATGACGTCCGCGGCGAAAATTGATACGCGGCACCGGAAATACTCAAAAAGCTCGAATCGCCGGGCATGATTGATAATTTGCGCCGGGGTTTCTGTAATTTGCAGAAGCCCCGGTTTTCTTTTAATTTCGAACTGATGAAACCTTTGATGAAACAGCCGCTTGTGATGTTGGGCACCGGATTGCTATTGGGCGGTGCGATGGTGCACTTGGGATGGGTTTTCTCAAACAGCAGTCAGGAGCACCCGGTTTCACAAACCCAGGCCGGCGCGGTGAGCCCGCGTTCCAACAAGCGCGACCGCGATTCCGGCGCAGCTTCCCCAACGCGTGTCGATCTGGCGAAAAAGGACTTTTCAAAGTCGGATCCCGAGAAAGCGTGGGAACAAGCGAACGGGATTGCCAATTTTTCCGAACGCCTCGATTCCGTCACTTCACTGATGCGCGAATGGGCGAAACGAGACCCGCAAGCAGCGATCGCAAAAGCGCGCAGTCTGCCGGCCGGAACGCTGCAGAAGGAAGCACTCGGAGCCGCCTGCGCCGGTTGGGCATCCGTCCATCCCGAGCAGGCAGCGGATTGGGCAGCAAAAAACCTGTCAGGACCGCTGGGTGCCGGAGTTTACGGAATGATCGCCAAGGAGTGGGCCGCCGCAGCTCCGGAAAATGCCGCCGTCTGGGTTTCGACCCTGCCTGATGGAGTGATGTCGGAAGCCGCCACGACCGCCGTGATCAATGCGTGGGCCATGAACGACCCCAAGGCCGCCGCAGGTTGGATCGATTCGTTCAAGGATGAGGACAGGAAAACGGCGTCACTCGCGGAGCTGGCCACCCAATGGTGCGGCCAATCGCCCGAAGACGCTGCACGCTGGGTGAACAGCCGTCTCGACAAGCCGGAAGGCGACGACGTCGTCGAGGCATTGATCGGCGCCTGGGGCGAGCAGGATCCCCTCGCCGCATCCAAGTGGGTGATGCAATTGGACGAGGCCCATCAGGCAGACGCCGCATCCACCCTGATTTCACTCTGGGGTGCGAATCAGCCGGAAGTAGCCGCAGAGTGGGTTTCACGTTTTCCTGAAGGAGAAATCCGCAGCAGCGCGATTCCCGCACTCGCACAGGCATGGGCGGGCTCGGAGCCGATCAAGGCCGTGGAGTGGAGTCTGGCACTTCCCGAATCCGAGGAGAAGAAGGACGCCGTCGATGAGTCCATCAGAACCTGGGCCACCTTGTCCGCTGATGACCTGAGCGCCTGGGTGGAAAAGCAGCCCGCAGGCGAGACCGCCGATCACGTGAGATCCCTTGCCAGCGGCGTGATGGCCGAGGACGCCCCCGAAGAAGCGCTTCAGATGGCAGGAAAAATCGCCGATCTAAAAACCCGAGATTCGTCCATCATCCACGCATGGAAGACCTGGTCCCAGAACGACCCCGACGCCGCGGAATCCTGGGTGAAAGGGGCAAACCTATCACCCGAACTCGCAGCACGATTGCTTCAGGGGAGGAAGTAATCGAAAATCTTCGTATGTGGTCCAACCCTTTCAGGATGTCTTCATTGCGCAACGAAGACCCCCTGAAGTTGGACTGCAAACGGAGAGCAACACCGCGATCACAAATGAATGGCCCCGTCAGCATTGAGATCAAATCCAAGATCACAAAAATCCTCGTCAGATCCATGAGCTTTCGATAGATCTGCAGGGCGAAGAATCAAACTTAAGAACCAAACATTATGGGACCCATAGGAATGCCTGAGTTAATCATGATCTTCATCGTTCTGGCGATGCTCGCCCTCCCTGTGGGCGTGGCCATCGCTCTCATCTGGTTTTTCTCCTCCCGGAACAAGCCTCCACAATATCCCCAAGGCCCCGGCATTCAAGAGAGGCTGTTGGAAATCGACGCCCTTCGCGCCAAGAATCTTATTTCCGACGCTGAGCACGAAGAGAAGCGAAAGCAGATACTCAACGGCGTTTAATCCACGAACCATTCCAAACGGAGAAAAGACAAACAACTCCTCTTCCTTTTTGCGTGCTCTGCGCCTTTTTGCGGCTAAAACCTCTTCCTTTGCGTTCCTCCGCGATCTCCGCGCCTTTGCGGTAAACTCTTCCTCTTTCCATCAACTCTCAGGCCGCAGGTTCACCCGGAGTTCAAACAGATCGCGGCGGCGGTCCATGAGGGGAGTCACGGAGCCGGATTCGCGGCTTCGATAGAGATCGGTGATGTCGAGGTCGGTCACTAACATGGTTTCCACATTCGCGTCGGCCTCGGCCTGGATGCCGTCGCGAGCGAATTCGAAATCGGATGGAGTGAAAACGGCGGCCCTGCCATAATGGATATCCATCGCGGGGACATCCGGCAGGTTTCCGACCACTCCCGCGGTGACGACGTAGATCTGGTTTTCAATCGCCCGGGCGGCGGCGCATTTGGTGACGCGCAGATAACCCTGCCGATTGTCCGTGCAGTAGGGAACAAAGAGGATTTCCACGCCCTGCTCGGCGAGGTAACGCGCAGCTTCGGGAAACTCCACATCATAACAGATCAGGATGCCGACCTTGGCCTTGGGCGTCTGTATGACTAGCAGCGAACTGCCACCGGTGATGCCCCACCACGTGGTTTCCGATGGAGTGATGTGCAGTTTCGGTTGGGAAACGAAGGTGCCGTCGGGACGGAAAAGCATCGCCTCGTTCTGCAGTCGGCCGTCCGGCTGGATGACCGGATGTGAACCGGCGATGAGATGCAGACCCTGCTCGCGCGCGAGCGTGGACATAAGCTCGCGGAATTTCGGAGTCACTTCCGCCAGCCTCCGGATGCCTTCGCGGGAACTCATTTGCCCCATCGCGGAAAGCAACTGCACGGAGAAAAACTCCGGAAACAACACATAGTCCGCACCGTAATCCTCACCGGCGGTTTCCACAAAGTATCGAACCTGCGCGGCGAATTCATCGAAGTCCGCGATCTTGCGCATCTGATACTGCACGCAAGCCACGCGGACCTTTCGTTCGTCGCCCTCCTGTTGCTGATAGGAAGGGTTCAGCCACTCGATGAGGGTTGCATAATTCCGGCTGCGGGGATCGCGGATATAGTTCGCCATCACATCGCGGACGACGAATCCCTCGCGCAATTGAAAGCCCATCACCGGGTCCTTGATGACGCCGTCCTGCACGGCGTGGACGTATTCCTCCGGCGTGTATTGATCGCTGTAACCCTCGAAATTCCACAAGCGGCCGCCTGCCAGAATGCGGCGGAGGTTGAGCCGCTTGCACAGCTCACGGCGGATTTCATAGAGCGCCGCGCCGATTCCCTGCCCCCGGCACTCCTGGTCCACATAAACCTCCGCCCCGTACAGCGTATCGCCCTGCGGATCGTGATTGTAAAAATAGCCGTCGTCGGTGATCCCGTAATAGGTGTGGTGCCGCAGCGGATCGCGGCCCATGGAAACGATCAGGCTCGATGAAACCCCGACGATTTTTCCAGCCTTCTCGATGACGACCTGGCCTTCCTCGAACACCACCAGATGCGACTGGAGTTGATCCTCACGCCACGCCTCGTCAGTGCCCATCGCCGCCGGAAAACAACTCTGATGCAGCAGGATCATCGCCGGAAAATCCTCCACACGCGGGGTTCGCGCGATGACCGGTCCGCTTGGCAGCATGATTTCACGAGGTTCCATGGAGCGGAGTTTGAATGTGGAAACAGGCTAAGTAAATCCGCAAACCCTGCATCTGACTTTGCGCTTCTTGGCGAACTTCGCGGCCTTGCGGTGAATCATCCCCTCTTCCCTGCGTATCCCTCCGCGACCTCCCCGCCTCCGCGTTTCGCTTCACCCCAACGACCCAGCATCTGACTTTGCGTTTCTTGGCGAACTTCGCGTCTTTGCGGTTCAAATTTCTCCCATTCGCTCCGACTTCCCCATGTCACAATCCTGATGCAGCCCCCTCCCCCGCAGCGGAGATAAAAAAAGGCATTGCGGAAAGTGCCCGGCTGGTTTTGTCTCTCCGGGCTGTCAGGGGCCGTAGAGGTTCGGCAAGCGAACCCCGCCAGGCCTTGATCGGAGCAACGGTAGTTTGTCCGGACTTGCTGCGGATTCCCTGGCAGCACTTTTTTGAACATCGAACTTCGAACGCCCAACATCGAACTTCGAAATGAAGAGAAGTGAAGACGAAGAGTTGGCGCTCAAAAACCCAGCGTCTGACTTTGCGTTTCTTGGCGAACTTCGCGGCTTTGCGGTAAACATCTTCAATAGCGCCAGCCTCTCTTCCCCTGCGTATCCCTCCGCGACCTCCCCGCCTCCGCGTTTCGCTTCACCAAAAAACTACATGCAAACCTCTCGGTCGCGGTTAAGGTGGTGGACACGTGGAAAGTCCTGACCCGAAGAAAACACCCGACGAAGATCCCATAGAGGACCACCAGTCATTAAAAACGACCTGCCGCCAGTTCTGGTTGATATCCAAGGCGTTCTTCGCCTCGGAACGCAGACGTAAGGCGCAAGGATTCCTAATCGCGCTGCTCGTCCTAGCTTTGGCTGTGGGTGCGATCCAGGTGCTGATGAGTTACGCGGGCAGAGATTTCATGACGGCCATCACTCATAAGGATCCGAAGTCCTATTGGCGCGCTCTGGGCTGGTATCTCGGCACCTTCGCCCTCGCGATCCCCATCGGAGTTTACTATCGCTGGGTGGAGGAACGGCTGGCCCTGCTGTGGCGGGAATGGATGGCGCAGCATCTGGTGAAACGTTATTTCAACAACCGTGCCTACTTCCGGCTGCTGGATTCCGAAAGCGTGGATAACCCGGACCAACGGATCAGTGAGGATATTAGAAATTTCACCACAAACTCGCTGTCCTTCCTCTTGATCGTCCTGAACTCCATCGTGACCTTGGTGGGATTCATTGGCGTGCTGTGGCTCATTTCAGGAACGCTTGTCATCACCCTGGTCATCTATGCGATCGCCGGAACTGTCATCAGTATTCTGATAGGTCGCGCACTGGTCAGGCTCTATTACCATCAATACGAAAAGGAGGCGGATTTCCGTTACGGGCTCGTCAGGGTGCGGGACAATGCGGAGTCCATCGCATTCTATCGCGGTGAGAAACGCGAGCATCTGGATTTGTTCAATCGCCTTTCTGCCGCCGTCGCTAACATGCGGCTGATCATCATCAGGAACCGACGGCTCGCATTTTTCACCAATAGCTACAACTACCTGGCGCTGATCCTACCGGTAGTCGTGGTCGCACCGATGTATATGCGTGGGCAGGTGGAATTCGGAGTCGTCACCCAGGCGGCCGGGGCATTCGGGCAAGTCCTCACGGCGGTTTCACTGATCATCACGCAGTTCGGCGGACTGAGCTCCTATCTGGCAGGCGTGCAGCGTCTCGGAAGCTTGTGGGATCAATTGGATGAGCATGATGCCGAAGAGGAACGCATCGCCCAGGAATCCACCAAGGAGCCGGATGAAAACTGCAGGATCGTCAGGCTGGAAAAGCTCACGATTTGCACCCCGGGCAAGGGCAAGATCCTAGTGAAGGAACTTTCATTCGAGCTGCATGCCAATCAAAGTCTCATCATCATGGGGGCGAGTGGCACGGGAAAAAGTTCGGTTCTGCGCACCATCGCCGGGTTGTGGTATGGTGCCAGCGGTCTGTTGGAACGCCCCGCATTCAATCAATTGATGTTCCTTCCGCAACGTCCCTACATGGTGGAGGGCAGCCTGCGGGATCAATTGCTCTATCCCTATCCGGACCGCGGCGCAAGTGATGAGGAAATCCACGCCGTGGTGGCGGACGTCAATCTGTCAGATGTTTTCGACCGCGTGGACAATGATCTGGACCGCGTGGTGGACTGGGGCAACGTGCTTTCGCTGGGTGAGCAGCAGAGGGTGGGCTTCGCGCGGCTTTTCCTGCGCAAACCCGGATTCGCGTTTCTTGACGAAGCCACCAGCGCGCTTGATGAGGACAACCAGAAGTCTCTCTATGAACTCATTAGAAAATCAGGAATCGGATTCATCAGCGTCGGACATCGCGAAACCCTGATCCAATACCATGACCGGCTGCTGACATTGGATCGCTCCGGCTCGTGGGAAATCCAGGATAACGACCCTGCTCATTTAGCTACGGAAACGCCTTCGTAAACCACCAGACTGGAGGGAGGCACCGGCAGGCGCAATGGTCCGCTGGCGTCCATATCCGCCACTTGCGTGGACTGGGGTTGGCCGATGGTTAAGATAGATCGCAGGACCTTTCCGGCCGTTTTCAGGGTGCCCGGCAATTTGAGCTGATTGCCACCCGCCGAGGTGACACGTTCGGCATCCGATGCATTCACCACCACGACTACGAATGATTCTCCGTCCTCCGACGCCCGGGCGAAGGCGAAAACGCCATCGTCCTGATCGCCCGCGCCGCTATCCACCCAGAGTGGAATCCATTTCCCTGTCCGCAACACCGGCAGCTTTTCGCGCAGTTTTGCCAGGCTGGAAATATCCGCAAAGGCAGCGGATCCCTTCACTTCCGCCATCGACGGTCCGCCGTTACGGGAATAGAACATCATGCGCCCGGTCTCGCCGTCCTCTCCGATTTTCCCACCTTCGTCCAACAGGGAAAATTCCGTGCCATAATAGAGGCACGGGATTCCCGGCAATGTCATGAGCAATCCCTGGGCAAGCCGGTTCCGGCGCTCCGTAACGCCAGCGACTCGGAAGCGGTTGAGACCATCATGATTCTCAATGAACGTGATGGTCTTCTGTTGGGAGTTCAGTCCGTCCGCACCGGGATTCGGATTGTAAAACGGGCGATTGTTCGCATCGCTTGCGGTCCGGATGGCGAGTGATTTTTCCAATGCCGCAGGTGAACCGAACTGCTTGCCCGGCTGGCGGAGATACCCGCGGGCAGCAAAACACAGATTGAAATCCAACACTGAATCGAGATCAGGAACCGTGCTTTTCGGCCAATCCGAGCGCCAGGTGTAACGTCCCAACGTCGCAGGATTCCCATCATATATTTCGCCGAATAACAGCTTATCCGCAGCCGCACTGCCGAGACGTTTTCTCAGGCGATCGGTGAAGGCATCCCAGAATTCGTGATGCACGTGCTTCACTGTATCGATCCGCAGGCCATCAACGCCCACCGTTGTCAGGTAGAATTGATAGATCTCCACAAACTCATCAACCAGCGCATCGAAATGCCCCCCTTTCGGGTCGGTCCAGAAATCCCGCAGTGAAAAGAAGTCACAATTGACTTCCTCGCCATCCGTTTTACCCAAGCTGTCGGAGGAAAATCCCTTGCGACCGTAACTCTCCAATTTCGAAAGCGTTCCCTTCGTCGCTATCTTCACACCTAACATTACGCGAGGACCATCCGGCTGTGTTCGTTCCGCGTTCCACTTCGGCACGTCCGCCCACTTGGCATTCGCGTGAAATCCATCCTTCTCGTAGGGCTGCACCCACTCCTCCTTTTTATCCACGTTGAAAACACCGTCGCCATTGGCATCATAGAAAAACACCGGACCCCCATGATTCAAAACCACATCCTGGATCACCTTGATCCCCTTGGAGTGCGCCAATCTGACAAGATCCTGATAGTGTTTCATCCGGCCGTTGGCATCGTCGGAATACGGTTCTCCGGTGAGCGACGTCCTGCTCGTCAGGTGCGGATCGATATCCAGCCAATCCTGCGCCCAATATCCGTGATAACCGCTTTTCCAACCACCCAGATCGTAACCCGAGCGCCAGACATTCCTGACAACCGGAGTCAGCCAAAGTGCGGTGACCCCGAGATCGTTAAAATATCCCGACTGTAATGCGTTCTCCACTCCCCGGAGATCGCCGCCCAGATAGCGGGCCAAATCCTTCTGATGAGAATCATACAATGCGGGATCACTGCCAGCCGGAATATCATTCGATGGATCGGCATCGCAGAAACGATCCGTCATCATGAAATACATCACATCATCCGACCACGGCCGGGCATCTGCCGCTCCGATCATGAGCAGCGAAACGAAAATGGATTTTAAAGACACGATTCCATATGTTTGCCATCGCCGGGTGGTTGGTCAATTTCCAAGCAAACCGCACGATCCGCTTGCAGTCGAAAGCAGCCTCAACAGGAAATATTCGAGTCCAAGGACGGCCCCGTTCATAACGAAACGCTCTCAACGTCGCGCATTTCGGGATATTTTTGGATTTGACGCTCCCACCGTCGTGCTGTCTAGGTATTTGCGAATGAAATTTATACGTAAACCCAAAAACAACAACGGATTCACGCTCGTCGAGCTACTCGTGGTCGTTGTGATCATCGCCGCCTTGGCAGCCCTATCCTTGACAATTGGTCCCCGGATGATGGCCAAAGCAAAGGCAAACCAAAGTATGCAAAACATCCGCCAGATCGGCCCCATCGTCAGCGTGTATGCGGCCGATCACTCGATGAAACTTCCTGCCGCCAAAGGCCCTGTTGCGCAGCCCGATAACAAACCTGATGAGATTCTTCAGTGGAACGAAGTCTGCCTCGCAGTGATCTACCCCGAGACGGATCATGCCGAGTTTAAGACCAAAAAGTGGTGGGACTCTTCCTCCGGTTCCAAATGCTTTTTGAGAAATCCCCTGCTGAAGGATCCGACCTGGGCTCCGCTCAATCCCGGCTACGCCATGAACGAGATGATTGTGGAAAACATCACAACTGCCACCGAAGCCGAAGCTCCGGCAGATCCACTTGCTGTCAGTGTCGCTCTTGCAACCATTCCCGATCCAGGCCGCACCCCGCTCATCGCTCCCTATAGCAACTGGCACTACCGTTACGATGCCAGCCAGATCAGAGGCTTCAACAAAAGCCCCCTCAAGGAGCTATTGATAGATGGCAAGATCCCGGTTCTCTTCGTTGACGGTCACATTGAAGTGTTGACTCCTCAGGAATACGTCGACCGGAAGCTCTTTGCGATTCCATCGGTCCCGAAAGCTTGATCGGGTGAGCTGCGACGAATGGGAAGAATTCGAACCGCCAAGCCGCAAAGGTCGCCAAGGAACGGGCATGTAGTTTTTGGGGTGAAGCGAAACGCGGAGGCGGGGAGGTCGCGGAGGGAAACGCGGGGAAGAGAGGCTGGGCTCCGCAAGGCGCAAAGATCGCAAGCAACGCAAAGTCAGACGCCGGTTTTTTGAGAGCAAAACTCTTCCTCTTCTCTTC